>DATLBJ010000217.1:0-51150 GCA_035526975.1 Ramlibacter sp. | reverse complement strand
CTCCAACACGCTTTCGCGCATCGTGAACATGGCCAAGCGCCGCAAGCGCTGCATCGTGTTCCTCGACGAAGCGCAGGACCTGTTCATGAAGCGCGGCGGCCACCGCAAGTTCGACGACGACACGCAGAACATGCTGCTGGCCATCCTCGACGGTGTGCGCACGAAGAGCGAGGCCGAGATCATCTGGATCGTCGCGTCCAACTTCAACAGCGAGCAGATGCAGATGGACGAGGCGATGCTGCGCCGCTTCCAGATGAAGGTGGACTTCCGCCTGCCCAACAAGGAAGAGCGCCACGCGATCGTCGAGTACTACCTCGCGCAGCGCGCGGACAAGGTGGAACTGGGTCTGGACCTGGCGCATCTCGTGGAAGTCACGGAGGGCCGCAGCCCCGCCGACCTCGAAACCATCGTGAACCAGGCCGGCATCAGCGCAGTGCAGGTCGGCGCAATGATCGACGGCGATACGCTGATGAAGGCCGCGGAGCGCGTGCTGGTGGGCAACGTCAATTCGAACACCACGAAGGAGCGCGAGCGCGACCGCCGCATCATCGCGATCCACGAGTGGGGCCACTTCCTCGTCGATTTCGAATCCGAGCGAAAGCTTGCGGCCGGCGACTGGGACCGCATCTCGCAGTGCATGAAGACACTCAAGATTTCGCTGAAGGCCAATCCGCGGAACAACGCGCTCGGCTTCGTGTTCCACAAGCAGGGCACCAACCTGCTCAAGACGAAGGCCGACATCGAGCATGACGTGCGCGTGCTGCTGGGTGGCATGGCGAACGAAGAGCTGTTCTTCGGCGAAGAGGGCACGACGAACGGCGCGCACAACGACATCACGCGCGTGACCAAGCTGTTGCACCACGCCGTGGCCGAGATGGGCATGTACCGCAAGACGCGCCTGAACTTTGGCGCGCTCACCGACAACGGCAAGAGCCTCGACGAAGAGACACGCGGCATCATGGAGCAGCAAAGCGAGCGGCTCTATGGCGAAACCAAGACCGTGCTGGCGCGCCTGAAGCCGTTGACCGAGCACCTCGCCGGCAAGCTGATGGACAAGGGCGAGATGAGCCTGAAGGAAGCGCTGTTCGAGATCCGCAGCTTCGAAGCCGCGTGCTACGAATTCTCCTCGCGTGCGGGTCTCGCGCAGGCAAGCAACTAAGCCCCAACGGCCGAACGCAAACAGACGCAAAGGACGCGGAGTCCTCTGCGTCTTTTTTTTTATCTGACCCGTTGGTGCTCTTGGCGCTTACTTTGCGGCCTGGGCGTTCGGCGGTTGCATAGGGGCGTCCACCGACACCTGATCCTTCGGTTTTCCTGCGCAGCTCAGCAGGTCAGCGCCGCTACCCTGAAGCCCTATCGAGCTTTGGAGAAGTAGCAGTGATGTCCGAAGACTTTGCGACGCTGGACCGCCCGCAGACCCTCTCGATCAGCATCGACCAGGATTGGGAGATGCGAAACTGGACGAAATGGCTCGGGTGCACCGAGGACGAGCTGAGGCTCGCGGTGGAAACGATGGGAACCGACCCCGACAACGTCCGCCGGTTCCTTCGCCAAGCCCACTCCTGATCACTGCTTCCTGGCCGGCGCCTTGCCTTGCGAAGGCGCGGCCGGCGCGGCCGCACCGGGAGGCGGCAGGCCGAGCTTCTTCGACACGGTTGCATCGAGCGCCTGCACCTTCGGCTCGATCTGCGGGCGCGTGTCCGCGACGAGCTTTTCACCGAGGGCCTGCTGCATGTCGGGCAGCATGCGCTGGAACTTCAGCACCGTCGGGTTCTCGAGCAACGACGCGATGGTGCGCAGTTCTTCCTCGGAGAACTTCTCCTCGAGGATGCCGCCCATTGCGGCGGGGGCGACCTCCACCGCGCGCTTCGACACGATCGGCACTGCGGAATCGACGTACTTCTGCGCTTCGGCTTGCACGTCCTTGGCGACGGCCTCCTGCTTGTCTTTCGGAACGCGCGCCGCGATCACCTGCATCGCACCGTTGAGGATCTCCAGCGCGGGGCGCTCGGTGATCTGGCGCGCCATGCCTTCGATCGCGCCTTGCTGCGCGCGAACGATTCGCGCCACGAGTTCCTTCTTGGAGCCGCCGCCGTTGGTGGACGGCGCGGCCGGCAGCGTGTTCTGCGCCTGCGCGCCGATCGCCACGAGCAGGGAAAGGGAGAGGAGGGTCTTCTTCAGCATCGATCAGCCCTGGTGCGGGCGCTTGCCCGGGTTCTTCTTGGATCGCGTGGCGACGCCGCGCTCGAGGCTGGATTTCTGGCCGCCGCCCGGACGTTTCAGCGCGGAAAAGCCTTCGCGAGTCTTCGGCGCGGGGGTGCGCTTGCGGTCGGCTTCGGTGATGATTTTGTTGCCCATGGGGGAGTCCTTGTGTGCGGATGGGGAAACCCGCATTGTGGCATCACGGGCATTGCACGATTCCGCCGACCATGAGGCACGCCCCCCGCGGACCGACGAGCAAGGGCCCCTGGCTGTTGATGCGGCGCCCGCTGCTGTCCCAGCAGCCCGTGGTGTCGCATGTGGTGACGACCGCGGGCGGAACGTAGACCGGGGGAGGTGGCGAAGCAACGACGGCGGGTATTGGCGGTGCACGCGGAACCTGCATCACCGGTGGAGCAACCGCAACCGGGGGATCCGGCGCGCCGGAGCGCGTGCGTTCACCCGGCTCGCGGCCCAGGCACATTTCGATCGCGTCCTGGCGCGCCGTTGCGAGACGGCCGGTCGCTCCGGGCCCCTTGCGCGATGCATCGTCAAGTGCGCGCTCCAGCACTTCGCGTGCCGCGTCGCACTCCGGTGAATGCAAGGGATCGCGCGATTGCGCCAGCGCGGCCGTTGCGAGCACGATGGCGAGAGCTTGTCCGACAGCCCAGCGCACCTGCATCGAGCTAGGCTCCTTCCATGGGAAAGCGACAAGATACCAGCCTGTCACGCGCCAAGCAGGGTGACGCGGCCACGTCCTCGGTGCCCGCCATCAGCGACATCGGGGAAAACAGTGCGAGCGAGCTCATCGAAGCGCCGCAGCGCAAGAAGCGCGACCCGCTCGATCCGCACGACTTCGCGGACGGCGGTGGGAGCGGTGGCGCCGAGCGCTTCAGCCGCGCCCGCACGCAATCGCGCAAGCGCCGCTGATCAGCGGTCGCGCTCCGGCTCACGCTCGCGCGCGTCGTTGGAACGCTCGTCGCGGCGCTTGTCCGGCGGCTCGGGCGTGCCGTCGGCGCGGCCGCGTGGTGTGCCGTCGGCGCCGATTTCGGGCGGCGATTTGCCGTCGGGTGCGGCGGGCCTCATGCCGGGGTCGTTCGCGGCCTCTGTGGGAAATCGGATGGGCATGGTGTAAATCCTGTGGCTGCGTTTCACTATGCGTGCGGGCGGGGGCGAGCCGTGTAGGACGACGCCTCATCCCGGATGAGTCCCGCATGCGAGATGATCGCCACCGATGAAGGTCGCCACGTTCAACGTCAACGGAATCAAGACGCGCTTGCCGAACCTGCTGCAGTGGCTGGAACGCGAGCAGCCCGATGTCGCGTGCCTGCAGGAGTTGAAGGCGCTCGACGAAAGCTTTCCGAAAGAGGAACTGCGGGAAGCGGGGTATCACGCAATCTGGCGCGGCCAGCGTTCGTGGAACGGCGTGGCGATCCTCTCGCGTGACGAACCCCCCGTGGAAGTGCGGCGCGAGTTGCCCGGCGACCCCGGCGACGATCACAGCCGCTATCTCGAAGCCGCGGTCAATGGCGTTGTGATCGTGTCGCTCTACCTGCCGAACGGCAATCCGCAACCCGGCCCCAAGTTCGAATACAAGCTGAAGTGGTTCGAGCGACTGATCGCGCACGCGAAGAAACTGTACGCATCGGGCCATCCGGTCCTCATCGCCGGCGACTACAACGTCGTGCCGACCGACGAGCTCGACATCTACAACCCCCGGTCGTGGAAGAAGGACGCGTTGCTGCAGCCCGAAAGCCGCGAGTGCTGGCAGCGATTGCTGGCGCAAGGGTGGACCGATTCGATCCGCAAGCTGCATCCCGAAGGGAAGGTCTTCACGTTCTGGGATTACTTCCGCCAGCACTGGGAACACAACTCCGGCCTGCGCATCGATCACCTGCTGCTCTCCGATGAACTCGCACCCTGCCTGGCCGAAGCGGGTGTGGACAGGTGGGTGCGTGGCGAGCCGAAGGCCAGCGACCACGCGCCGACGTGGGTGCGGCTGGATTTGTCGAAGCTGAAAAAGAAGAAGCGTTAGGCTTCGCGCCATGGCTTACGAACTCCACTACTGGCCCGGCATCCAGGGCCGAGGCGAATTCGTGCGGCTGGCGTTCGAAGCCGCGGGTGCCGATTACGTCGACATCGCGCAAACGCAAGACGGCGTGCGCAAGATGCAGCGCTTCATGTCCGACCCGCGGCTGCAGCGACCGCCGTATGCGTGCCCGTTCCTCGTGGACGGCAAGCGCGTGATCGGCCAGGCGCCCCTGATCCTGCATTACGTCGCGCCGAAGATCGGGCTGATCGGCGCGGGCGAAACCGACCGGCTGTGGGCGCACCAGGTCCAGCTCACCATTGCCGACTTCGCCACCGAAGCCCACGACGTGCACCACCCGGTGGCCAGCAGCCTGTACTACGAAGACCAGAAGCCGGAGGCGCTGCGACGAGCGCTCGAATTCCGGACAAACCGCATGCCGAAGTACATGCGCTGGTTCGAAACGATCCTCGAGCGCAACCCGAAGAACAAGTCCCGCAACGCTGCGCACATCGTCGGCGGCAAATTGAGTTACGTCGACCTGTCGCTGTTCCAGATGGTCGCGTGGATGCGCTACGGCTTTCCGAAAGCCTGCGCGAAGGTTCTGAAGAAAGCGCCGCTGGTTTGTGCGGTGCACGAAGGCGTAGCAAAGAACAAGCGCATCGCCGCCTATCTCGCAAGCGATCGCCGCGTGCCGTTCAACGAGGATGACCTGTTCCGGCGGTATCCCGAGCTCGATGGGTGACAACTCGGTGCGGCTCAAGCCCGCAATGACAAGTGCTGCATCACGCTGTCGTGATACCAGGACAGCGCCTGCTCGACGCGGCCTGCGGTGAGGTACGTGTTCGCGCCGGTCTTCAGGCCCTTCTGGATCTCGACTGCGCAGTGAATGTCTTCCTTCTGGAACACGCCTTGCTCGATCAGGCGGAACGTTTTTTCCCAGTGCGGCGCCCAGTCGGGCGTGGCTTTGGACTTCGGGATCAGCATGCGGTGAGTCCAGCGCAGCGTCTCGGGGCCGACGGCGTAGAGCGTGATCAGGCTGAGGTAATCGGGGTGGAAGATCG
Source organism: Ramlibacter sp. (assembly GCA_035526975.1). Taxonomy (GTDB): domain Bacteria; phylum Pseudomonadota; class Gammaproteobacteria; order Burkholderiales; family Burkholderiaceae_C; genus Ramlibacter. The sequence goes on along the minus strand of DATLBJ010000217.1, from coordinate 45,858 downwards.
TGACCGTGTTGGGAAAGATCACCTGGCTGGGTGTCGCGAGTTCGCGAAGCTCCCACTGCGATTGCGGCACGGGCGAAGCACCTCGCTCGACCCACGCCTGCGACTCTCGCCGCGCGACGAGCGAGCTGATGTGCGGGCCGAAGCGTTGGGCAGCCGTGATGCCATCGGTGAAGAACGGGTAGATCGTGTCCTTGTGCAGCACGCGGATGTGGTACGGCTCGAGGAACGCATCGATGATCAGCTTCCAGTTCGCCGGGTAGTCCGCTTCGATCGTGCGGAACAGCTGCAACTGGTCCAGTTCGTAGAAAGGCAACTCGTTGCCCAGGCCGCCCAGGAATGCGTCGAGGTCGACTTGCGCATTCGGGTCCGGCACGACCCACACGAGTCCGTGGCGTTCCTCGCACGGCAGCTTCACGAGGTCGCGCGCGCCCTTCGGGCATTCGTCGAACGCCTGCGGATGCAACATGTGGCGAAGGCTGCCGTCGAGGCGATACGTCCACCCGTGGTACGGGCACACGATGCTCGGCTTCGATTGCGGTGCAGCGGTTTCCACGAGCCGCATTCCGCGATGGCGGCATACGTTGAGGAACGCACGGACCTGGCCTTCCGCATCGCGGGTCAGCAGCATCGGCACGCCATAGGAATCGTGCGCCAGGGCTTCACCCGGTTTCAGCTCGCTCGAATGTGCGGCGATCAGCGGCAGGCAACGGAACAGGCCGGCGATTTCACCGCGCCAGATCGCGTCGGAGAAGTAGCGCTCGGCCGGGATGTGCGTCTCGAGATCGCCCCACTGCGGCTCGCCGCGCGCGACCTGCTCGCGGATGCGATCGAGCTGCGACGCAACGGACGGGGGCAGGGCGCTCATGCCCCGCATCCTAGGCCAATTCCCTTGCGCGGTCTCAGCCGCTGAATCCGCCTTGATCGAGGAACTGCTGCTCCTCGGGCGTCGTCTTGCGGCCCAGGGCGGCATTGCGATGCGGGAAGCGGCCGAAGCGCTCGATGATGCCGCGATGGTGGAGAGCCCATTTGCGCGAGTCGTCGCTCGTGCGCGATGCGAGTTCGACGGCGCGATCCTGGTCCGCGAGTTCCTCGGAGTGCGAGAACGGCAAGTGCAGGAACTGCCTCAGCTCCGGGTCGACCCGCTCGTCGAAACGCGCGTCGACCGCTCGACGCGCAAGATCCCGCGCTTTTGCGTCGGTTGAAAACACACGTGCTGTGCCGCGAAAGGCATTGCGGGGAAACTGGTCGAGGAGGATGCACAGCGCGAGCGCGCCTTCGGGCGTGGCTGCCCATCCATCACTGTCCCCGCGAGCGGCGGCTTCATGGTCACCCATGAAGCGCTCGCGAAACTCACGGTCGAACGCGTCGTCCTTGCGGAACCAGCGCGCCGGCCCGGCGTCGCGCCAGAACGCGACGACTTCCTGGGGTGAATGCAAGGCAGCGGGCACGCGGTGATTGTGCCCGCTGCGATCGCATCACGACTGCTTGCGCTCGGGGCTGGAGCTGCCGGAGCCCTGGCTGCCGGAGCTTTGCTGGTTGCCCGAGCCCTGGTTGCCCGAGGAGCCCTGGCCCTGCTGGCTGCCGCTGTTGCCGCCCTGCTGCTGCTGGCTGTTGCCGCTTTCGATGCTGTCGTCCTTCGAACCGGACTGGCCGCTCGAGTCGGAACCGCTTTGCTTCTGGCCCTGGTTGCCTTGCTGCTGCTGGCCTTGCTGGTCCTTCTGGCCGGATTGCTGGCCCGATTGCTGGTTCTGTTGCTGCTGGTCGCGGCTTTGGTCGTTTTGCTGCATGAGGATCTCCTTGCGATGCGGTCCGCGAAATGCGGCCCATAGCTCCAATGTGCAGCCACCGCCGCGCCACTCGTGTCAGACAAAATCGATCTCTGCGTAGGCGATCGTTTAGAGTCCTTCGATGCGTTACGACACCGACGGGCTCATCGCTTTTGCCGGGCAGCTGCTGGAAGCAGCGAAGCTGCCCCCCGACAAGTCGCGCGCTGTCGCGCAGGTTCTCGTCGAGGGCGACCTCATGGGTCACACGACGCACGGGCTGGCGCTGCTCGCGATGTACCTGAACGAGCTGAAGACCGGCGCCATGAACCGCGAAGGCGAGCCGGCCATGGTTGCGCAGGCGCCGGCAACATCGACATGGGACGGACGACGGCTTCCGGGCCCGTGGCTCGTTCTTCGCGCAATGGACGAGGCCATGGAACGGGCAAGGACCTACGGCACGGGCACCGTCGTCATTCGCCGCAGCCACCACATTGCTTGCCTCGCGGCCTACCTGAAGCGCGCGACCGACGCGGGTTTCATCATGCTGCTGGCGTGCTCCGACCCGAATGCCGCAAGCGTCGCGCCGTACGGCGGGCTCGATCCCGTATTCACGCCGAACCCGATCGCTTTCGGTATTCCCACGTCCGGCGACCCGGTGCTCGTCGACGTGTCGACATCCGCGACGACGAACGGCATGACGGCCCGCGTCAACCGCGAAGGCGGACGCATGCCCGCGAAGTGGATGATCGATGCGAACGGGGAGCCGACCGACGACCCGAGCGTGCTGTTCAATGACCCGAAAGGCACGATCCTGCCGCTTGGCGGCATCGACTCGGGCCACAAGGGCTATGGGCTGACATTGTTGGTCGAAGCGCTCACGGGAGGTCTCACCGGACATGGGCGCGCGGACCCGAAAGAAGGGTGGGGCGCGACGGTGTTCGTGCAGATGATCGACCCGCGCGCTTTCGCAGGCGAAGCCCAGTTCAATCGCCAGTCCGATGAAGTCGCCCGCCGCTGCCATGCATCCCGGCCCGCGCATGCAGGTTCGCCGGTGCGCATGCCCGGTGAGCGCGGCCTTGAACTGGCGCGACAACAGCGCGAGAGCGGCGTGGCTCTGCACGCTTCGATCATGCCGATGCTCGAGCCGTGGTCGCGCGAGCTCGGCGTCCCGATCCCCGCGGCGCTCAGCTAGCGCGGCGCTTCGCTTCCAGTTCCCGGATCGCGGCGCGTGCTTCGTCGCCTTCCGGGATCGGGCGTCCGCTGTCGCGCCATTCCACGGCCGCCTTGAAGCCTTCCGCCTGCGCATAGCGGCGGAACCACAGCCCCTCCGGGTTGTGGCGCGTGATTCCATCGAAGACGGTCGCAAGCTGCTGCGACTGCTCGAGCCCCATCGCGAGCATCACCTGGTTCACCACCAGCTTGTGCATCGCGAGGTGGCTGCGCGGCACGCCGGCGATCCTGTCCGCGAGCTTCAGCGTCTCGGCTTCGAGTTGCTCGAGCGGCACGGCGACATTCGCAAGGCCCCATTCAGCGGCCGTGCGTCCGTCGATCAAATCGCCCGTGAACATCAGCTGCTTCGCGCGTGCCGGACCGAGCCGGTACGTCCACATCGCCGTTGTCGGGCAGCCCCACACTCGCGTCGGCATGTAGCCGATGCGTGCGTCGTGCGCCATCACGAGCAGGTCGCAGCACAGGGCGACGTCGCTGCCGCCGGCCACGGCATGGCCGTGCACCTTGGCGATCGTCGGCTTCGCGCTGCGCCACAACGCCATGAAGTCCTCGGTGTTGCGCTTCATGAAAGCGTAGTCGTCCATCGGGTCCCACGGCTGCCTCTCCTGCTGGCAGGGATGGTCGATCTCGCCTTCGGCGAACTGCGTGAGGTCGTAACCGCCGCAAAATCCCTTGCCCGCCCCTTCGACGACGATCACGTGCACGTCCGCGTTGGCGTTCGCCCATTCCACTGCGGCGCGGATCTCGCGCGGGGTTTCGTCGTTGATCGCATTGAGCCGCTCCGGCCGGTTCAATAGCAGGCGCGCGATGCGCGGATTCGATGCGTCCTGGCTGATGCGTAGCGTGCTGAAGTCGGGCATCGTCGCCTCCTCGTTGATGGCACGAGACTACACCCGGGCCGCGCCGCCGGCCGCACGATGCCCGCATGAACACGACCAACACCAGCATCGGCCGCGGCCCCGCGAGCGGCGGCAACGAGAATCACGACGGCGATCCCACGACCAAGACGCTGGGCGAGAAAGTGGGGCAGGAACAGCCCGCGGGGACGGAATCCATCGTCGACAACGCGGCGCCGGACCTGTCGCAGGCCGCAACGAAGGCCGAAGAGACCTTTCCCGATGGGCCGAACGTGGAAGACAGCCCGTGGGAGCTGGATGCAGCCCGCGGTAACACCAAACGAGACTGATCTATTCCGTGACGGGTCGTGGGGTATCCCCCGAACCCTGCAAAGCTCGGCGGTGCGCGAGAATGGCGGCTCCAATCCAGAAGAAGGAAAATTGCCATGATGAAGCGCCAGACCCTGATCCGCTCCGCTTTCGCGGCCGCCGTCATCCTCGCGGCGGCCGGCTGCTCGCATATGGGTGGCGGAAGCGCCCCCGCTGCGTCGATGCTGACCGAGACTTACACCGCCACGCTCACGCCCGCGGAAGAAGTCCCGCCCGCTGCCAACAGCAAGGGCAGCGGTTCGTTCGAGATGCACCTGGACATCAAGACGAATGAATTCACGTGGAAACTCTCGCACACCGGCATGACCGGCGCCGCGACGGCCGCCCACATTCACGGCCCGGCGGCTACGGGTGCGAACGCAGGCGTCGTCGTCCCGCTGCAAGGCATGGAAGGCAAGGGGAAGCTGACGCAGGCGCAATACGGCGACCTGGCTGCGGGCCTCTACTACGTGAACGTGCACTCGGCGCAGTACCCGGGCGGCGAGATTCGCGGCCAGCTGAAGCGCAAGTAAAGCAATACCCATGAGGGCGGCTCTCGAGGGGCGGGGAAACTAAAATACCCGGTTCCCCTCAAGAGCCATGAACGCCCCCGTCGACGTTTCCCTTTTCGCGCGCGCCGCGAAGCCGATCACCAGCTACCGCAAGTTCTGGGCGCATCGCTTCGGCCCCGCGAAGTTCCTGCCGATGAATCGCGCCGAGATGGACGCGCTCGGTTGGGATTCGTGCGACGTCATCCTCGTCACCGGCGACGCCTACGTCGACCACCCGAGCTTCGGCATGGCGGTGATCGGCCGGGTGCTCGAAGCGCAAGGCTTTCGCGTCGGCATCATTGCGCAGCCCGATTGGCAAAGCGCGGATCCGTTCAAGGCGCTGGGCAAACCGAACCTGTTCTTCGGCGTGACCGCCGGGAACATGGATTCGATGATCAACCGCTACACCGCGGACCGCAAGATCCGCAGCGACGACGCATACACGCCGGGCGACGTGGGCGGCAAGCGTCCCGATCGCGCATCCCTCGTGTATGCGCAGCGCTGCCGCGAAGCATTCCCCGAAGCACCGATCGTGATGGGCGGCATCGAAGGCAGCCTGCGCCGCATCGCGCACTACGACTACTGGTCCGACAAGGTGCGGCGTTCGGTCCTCGTCGATGCCAAGGCCGACATCCTGCTTTACGGCAACGCGGAGCGCGCCATCATCGAGATCGCGCATCGGCTAGCCGCGCGCCAACCGATCCAGTCGATCACCGACGTTCGCGGCACCGCGTTCATACGGCGCGACACGCCCGAAGGCTGGATGGAGGTCGATTCGACGGAAGTGGATCAGCCGGGCCGCGTCGATGAGAACGTCAATCCGTACATGACGACTGCGGAGAAGGCCAAGTCCGAAGGCGTGGATTGCAGCGCCGTGCAGGAGCCGTCGACCCCGGGTCAAGCCCGGGGCGACGCCGTTTTGCAGTTCGTGCCGAATCCGCGCCTCAGGCTCAATCGCGATCGCACGGTGATCCGCCTGCCGTCGTACGAGCAGGTCAAGGGCGACGCCGTCCTGTACGCGCACGCAAACCGGGTGCTCCACCTCGAGACCAATCCCGGAAACGCGCGCGCCCTCGTGCAGGCGCACGGCGACCGCGACGTCTGGCTCACCCCGCCGCCGATACCGCTCACCACTGCGGAGATGGACCACGTGTTCGACCTGCCGTACGCGCGGGCGCCGCATCCGTCGTATGGCGACGCGAAGATTCCGGCGTGGGAAATGATCCGCTTCTCCGTGAACATCATGCGCGGCTGCTTCGGCGGCTGCACCTTCTGTTCGATCACGGAGCACGAAGGCCGCATCATCCAGTCGCGCAGCGAAGATTCGGTGATCCGCGAGATCGAGGAAATCCGCGACAGGGTGCCAGGCTTCACCGGCGTGATTTCCGACCTGGGCGGGCCTACGGCCAACATGTACCGCATCGGCTGCAAGACGCCCGAGATCGAAGCGGCATGCCGCAAGCCTTCGTGCGTGTACCCGGGCATCTGCCAGAACCTGAACACGGACCACCGGCATCTGGTGAACATGTACCGGCGCGCCCGCACCCTGCCGGGCATCAAGAAGATCCTGATCGGCTCGGGCCTGCGCTACGACCTCGCAGTCGAGTCGCCGGAGTACGTGAAGGAGCTCGTGCAGCATCACGTCGGCGGCTATCTCAAGATCGCGCCCGAACATACCGAGAACGGCCCGCTCACGAAGATGATGAAGCCGGGCATCGGCAGCTACGACAAGTTCAAGGCGATGTTCGACCAGTTCAGCGCCGAGGCGGGCAAGAAGCAGTACCTGATCCCGTACTTCATCGCCGCGCATCCCGGCACCAGCGACGAGGACATGATGAACCTCGCGCTCTGGCTGAAGAAGAACGGCTTTCGTGCCGACCAGGTGCAGACCTTCTATCCGAGCCCGATGGCGACGGCCACGGCGATGTACCACACGGGCCGCAACACGTTGCGCAAGGTGCATCGCGACGCCAGGGATGAAGATGCGGTGGACGTGGTGCGCGGCGAGCGCCGCCGGCGCCTTCACAAGGCTTTCCTGCGGTACCACGACGCCAACAACTGGCCGGTATTGCGCGATGCGCTCAAGGCCATGGGCCGCGCCGATTTGATCGGGAATGGCAAGCACCATCTCGTGCCGTCGTACCAGCCGGCGACCGACGGCAGCTACGTGAGTGCCCGCCGGAAGAACTCCACGCCGCGCAAGGGGGCGCTGCTTACGCAGCACACCGGGCTTCCTCCGCGCAAGGCCCGCTGATCGGTCCTAGGCGGCCTTGACAGCAATGCGGCGGCTCTCGCTCGCTGCGATTTCCGCCAGCAGCGCTTCGACCGACGCGAGGCTCGCAGGCTTCGTGAGGTGATGGTCGAATCCCGCGTTGCGCGAACGCGCGCGGTCTTCCTGCCCGCCCCAGCCGGTCAGCGCGACGACGACGGCATCGCGCATGTCGGGCACCGAACGAAGTTCGCGCGCAACCTGGTAGCCGTTCATGCCCGGCATCCCGATGTCGAGGAAGACGACGTGCGGCACGAACTCGCTCGCTACCCGTAGCGCCCCTTCGCCATCGTGCGCGATCCGTGCCTGGTGGCCTTCGATCTCGAGCAACGCGGCCAGGCTCTCGGCAGCATCGACGTTGTCGTCGACCACCATCACGCGGAACGATGCGCCGCAAGGCTCCTCGAGCGGTTTCGCGGGCGGCAAGGCCGGCGCACTTGCCGCTTGTGTGAGCGGCAGGCGCACGACGAATGTGCTGCCCCGGCCCGTGCCCGCGCTCATGGCCTCGACAGTGCCCGAGTGGAGCTCGACCAGGCGCTTCACGAGTGCGAGCCCGATGCCCAAGCCGCCTTGCGCACGATCGAAGTTGCGGCCGACCTGCGTGAACATCTCGAAGACCTTCGGCATCTCCGGGGCAGCGATGCCGATCCCCGTGTCGGATACGCGGACGACCGCTTCGCCGCCTTCCTGGGACGCGGACAACTCGATGCGTCCGCCGTGCGGCGTGTACTTCGCCGCGTTGTTCAGGAGGTTGCTCACGATCTGCGACAGCCGCGTGGCGTCGCCCTCGATCTGGAGGGGTTCGGCAGGCATGTGCACGTCCAGCGTGTGGCCTGCCCCTGTGATCAAGGGCATGCTCGTTTCGATCGCGCCGGCAAGGACCGCCGCGAGATCCAGCCGCTCGCGGCGCAGGTCGACCTTGTTGCTGGAGATGCGCGCGATGTCGAGCAGGTCGTCCACCAGGTGGACCATGTGCGTGAGCTGGCGGTCGATCATGTCCAGGGCCTTGTCGTGCGCGAGCACGTCGCCCGCGCGCCGCAGCAGGTGCAGGCCGTTGCTGATCGGGGCGAGCGGGTTGCGCAGTTCATGCGCCAGCGTTGCCAGGAACTCGGTCTTGCGCCGGTCGCTTTCCGCCAGCCGTTCGCGGCTTTCGCGCAGCAGTTTGGCCTCGAGCGACGCGGAAATGTCGTGGAGCGATACGACCGCTCCGAGCATCTGGCCGGATTCGTCGTAAAGCGCCTGGCCGCTTGCGACGACGGGCCGCGGCGGTGCGCCATCGAGCTGCAGCACGAGCTCCAGCTGTTGCACCCTCTCGCCTTTCAACGCGCGCTGCAGCGGCAGCTCCTCGTCCGGCATCGGCGAGCCATCCCTGCGGCGGAACAGTGCGCGTGCCGGCAAGACTCCCGCGGGCATCCCGGCGACCGGGAGGCCGAGGAATTCCCGCGCGGCGCGATTGAGCAGCGTGAGGCGCCCTTGCGGGTCGCACGCGATGATCGCGTCTTCCACCGCTTCGAGCACGGCCGAGAGGAACACGCGGTCCTGCACGGCCTGCCGCTCCGCGTCGTGCAGTTCCTTCCGGCTGCGGTGCAGCTCGATGAAGAACGCGAGCTTCGCGATCAGCGGCTGGGTCCGGAAGGGCTTGACGATGAAATCGACGGCGCCGAGCGAATAGGCTTCGCGCGCTCCGAGCTCCGAGGCATCGGCGGTGATGAACAGGATCGGTGTTTCGCGCGAACGCTTCTGCGCGCGGATCAGGCGCGCGGTTTCGATTCCATCCATGCCCGGCATGTGAAGGTCGAGCAGCACGGCGGCGAAATCCTGGTCGCGCAGCCGGCGCATGGCCTCTTCGCCGGAACGCGCGCGCACGAGCGGCTCGCCGAGCCCTTCCAGCACGGCTTCCATGGCCAGGAGGTTGGCGGGCTCGTCATCCACCAGCAGGATCGGTGCGGCGGGGCGCTTGTCCACGTCGCGACGCTATACCCAAAGCGCGGCCGTGCGCGTCGGATAACGCCGCGTTTGCTGAACATAATCGCGACATGCCCGAGCGAACACGCCATGGATGAGTCTGCAGCCCGGCGCGCGCTGCTTGCTCGCGCCATCGAGTCGACCGACGGTGAAGGGCACCTCCTTGCGCCCGGCGAACGCGACCAGGTCGACTTGCAGGCGCGCCAGGAAGCGTTGCAGCACGAGCGCGGCCGCGTGACGCTCCCGGCCGAAGACTTCATCGCGCTGCGCGCGCGGCACGTGCTGGCGCGCGTGGCGGTCCACCATCCGCAGCTCGCCGCGTTGCAGGAGCCGCGGCCGTGGCAAGCGTGGCTCGAATGGCTCGTGCCGATCGGAGCGCTCGTCGTGGGCGTTGCGACGGATGCAATCGGCAATCCGCACCGCGTCGACCTCGTGTCCCTGCCGTTGCTGGGCATCGTGGCGTGGAACGTCGCGATGTACTCGATCCTGTTCGCGTCGCTCTTCATGCGCAAGGGCAAGCCGTCGTGGCTCGCGGGCATCGGAAGGTGGAGCGACGGGGCGCTCGCGTTGCGGCGCAAGCCCGGCGACGCGGCGATGCAAGCGGGAGTGCGTTTCCACATGGACTGGTTTCGCGCGTCGCAATCGCTGCACGTCGCGCGCATCAAGCGCGTGCTGCACCTTGCGGCCGCGTCATGGGCACTGGGAGTGATCCTGTCGCTGCTCGTGCGCGGGCTGGTCGTCGAGTACCGCGTGGGGTGGGAGAGCACGTTCCTCGGGCCGGAGCAGGTCTACGAAATCCTGAGGGTGCTGCGCGTGCCCGCGCTGCTGGTGTTCCCATTCGACACGTTCAGCGTGATCGACGTCGCGCAGCTGCGGTTCAGCGACGGCGGCGGAGCGCAGTTCGGTGGGCCGTGGGTGTGGATGTATGTCGCTTTGCTCGTCACCGTGGTGATCCTGCCGCGGCTGCTGCTCGCGACGTGGGCCGCATGGCAGGAGCTGCGTTTTTCGCGCGCATTGCCGGTCGACCTGGCGGAGCCGTACTTCGAGCGAGTGGCGGCGATGTTGAACGCGACACGCGTGCGCCTGGGGTTGCTCTCGCATCGCGGCGAGGATCGCGAGCGGTTCCTGCGCGCGATCGGCGCGGATCCTGCGGCGCTGCCCGTGCTCGTGAGTTCGGCGGCAGGCGATGCGATGCGGCTCGTCGATGTGCCGGCGGAGCCGCCCCCCGAGCAAGCGCAGCCACCCTCCAACTGGTGGGATCGGATCCGTTCATCGGCAGGCTGGCGACACCGCGAGGACCAGTCGCGCGACGAATGCGACGTGGTCGTGCACCTGCTTTCGCACCCCGGCGATGAAGAGTCCGGCAAGCCCGTTCTAGACGCGCTCGCAGCCCCGGTCGTGAAAGTCCAGATGGGCGAGGGCGACGGCCTGCAGTTCGCCCATCTCTCACGGGTGCGCACTGGCGAGCGAGCGCTGCTCGATGCAATTGCGCAGGCGTTGCCGCAGGAGCGCCGCGCCGGCTTCGAGCACATCGTGCGCGCATGGGAAGCCCGAAGCGACGAGCGGCTGCACCAGTCGATGACGGCGGTCGCCGAACATGCGCTGTTCGCCGCACGCCAGCTCGAGGAAGTGCAGGCCGGTCAACTGTCGGCGAAAAGCATCTTCACCGCCGAGCGTGAGGCACAGGCGAGCGCGCGCCAGGAGGCAATGAACCGCATTGCGGCACGCATCGATGCATCGGGCCAGTCCATGGCTGCACGACTTCGCCAGGCCAATGGCGTCGCGGACGACGCTGCGGCCGCGATCGAGCATCGTCTCGAAGAGCGCTTCGTCGTGCAGCAGCCGGTCGACGCGTCGCACGCAGGCATGGCAGGCGCTGCGACCGGCGCCGCGATGGGTGCCTCGGTGGACCTGCTGGCGGGCGGCTTGACCCTTGGCGCGGCGGCCGCACTGGGTGCGGTCGTCGGTGGCGGCGCGGCATTCATCGCCGCGGCGTGGAAAAACCGCGCATCGCCGACCGGCGCGACGATCGTCCAGCTCAGTGACGAGATGCTCGATGCGCTCGTCGAGGCCGCGCTGCTGCGGTACATCGCAATTGCGCATTGGGCGCGCGGGACGCAGGAAGTGGATGCGCGCTGGAAAGCGGAAGTCACGGGGCGCGTCCAGGCCCAGAAGCTCCTGCTCGCCGGGTACTGGAACACCGCGCGGACGCAACCGAACCCCGATCGCCTCGTCCCGTCCCTCGCCCATGAGCTCGATTCGATGGCCAAGGCTGTACTGAAGCACATTAATCCATAGGACAACTCTGCAACAGGCACCTTGGCCGACGCGACAGTAAGGCGCTGTCCTACAGGGGCACGGTAGAGCAATGCCCCAGCATTGCGGCACTTTCACCAGGAGCCTCAACCATGCAGGACACAAGCACGACCGTGACGACCGAATCCTCCAGTGCCACGCCCCAGACCAGCCGCCTGCGCGGATTTGCCGCCATGTCGCCCGAGAAGAAGAAGGAGATCGCGAGCATGGGTGGCCGCGCGGCGCACGCCTGTGGACGCGCCCACCAGTTCAGCAGCGAAGAAGCCCGCGCTGCCGGCAAGAAGCGCCACCAGCGCAAGGACGGCCCGACGGCCTAAGCCCCCGGGTCGACGGCTCCTCGGGCAGCCAGTGCCCGTGCGAGCCACGCAGCCGCCACGGGCAGCACGAGCCCCGGTGCAACGAGCAGCAGCGGGAAACCCAGACGATCGAGCACTGCGCCCGAGAGACTGACGCCGAGCGCCTGGCCCGCAAACAGGCAGAACGCGAACGAAGCGACCGCGGTGCCCCGCACCTGCGGCGCCATCTGCGTCGCATGCGTCTGCAATGTGTTGTGGTACAGGTAGGTGCCGAAGCCGAGCACCAGCGCCAGGGGACCTGCCGCCAGCCACGTCGGCACAGCCCACAGCAGCAGGAAAGCGGCACCCATCAGCACGCCACCGGCGAGCACCATCCGGCGCTCGCCCCAGTCGCGCACGAGTCGCTTCGCCGCCATCGCATACACGAGCCCGCCGACGGCATACAGCGCAACGAGCGCCGATGCTGCAGCGAGCGACAGTGAATAGCGTTCGTGGAGGAACGCGGGCAAATAGGCAATCGGCCCGAGGAGGAAGATGCCTTCGATCGCCACCGAGACCAGGATCACGCGCGACCAACGCACGGCGAGCACCGCCCGAACTTGCGCGATGAACGCGAGCTTTCCGGATGCCTGTGCGGCGGCGTGGTGCCCGCGCATGCTCGTGGCCAGCATCATCGCCACGATCGCATAGCCCACGCTCAGCGTTGCGAACGCACCGCGCCAACCCGGCGCGGAGTCGGCGAAAAGGCCGCCCGCGAGTTGGCCCGCCATCATCCCGGAAAGGATCCCGGTCAGCAGGCGTGCGAGCGTGGCCTGCCGCTGGTCGTAGGGGACCATGTCGCCGATCAAGGCCATCGACAGCGGGATCACTCCCGCAGCTCCCATCCCCCACACGACGCGCAGGGCCACGAGGGAGTCGAACCCCGGAGCGAACGCGCATGCGAGCGCAGCAACGGCACAACCGAACATCGCAAGGCCGATCATTCGCGCCTTGCCGAACCGGTCGCCGAGCGGGCCGAACAGCAATTGCATCAGCCCGTACGCGATCGAGAAGCTGATGATCACGCGGCCCGCCGTGCCTGGCGTGATGGAGAAGTCGCGGGCCAGCCGCGGGATCAGCGAATCGCACACGCGCAGTGCCGCGCCGCTGAAGAACGCGGCGAAGGACAGCAGCAGGATCACGCGTTGCGGCCGAGGCGGCTTCGCCGCATCCGAGCTCACCGGCATCTCCTACACGGCAGTACCGCGCCAGACGACATTTCGCGCCGTATGCCGCCGCAGACTTTGTGGATCGATCTCAACTTCAAGGGGAATGGAAATGAAAGCTCGAATTCTTGCCGTTGCATTGTCTGCCGCGCTGGCGGCCGTCGCCGGGACCGCCGAGGCGAAGGGCTGCGCGAAAGGCGCCGCCGTGGGGGGTGTTGCGGGCCATTATGCGGGGCATCACGGCCTGCTGGGAGCCGCCGCCGGTTGCGCGGTGGGCAAGCACCGCGCGAAGAAGGCCGAACAGCAGCAGGCCGCGCAGCAACAGAAACTGCAGCAGCAGCAACAGCACGCGCAAGCGAAATGAAAAAGGGGCCGCTCTTGCGGCCCCTTTCCTTCGTGTGCACGTTCAGGGCTTCTTGACGATCTTCTTCACGCCCTGCTTGATGTCGCCCATCTTCTTCTGGGCCTTGCCTTCGACTTCGCGCGCCTGGCCCTTCGCTTCCTGGCTGTTGTTGCCCGTGGCGCGGCCCGTGCGTTCCTGCACCTTGCCGCCGGCTTCCTTCAGTTTGCCCTTGACCTGTTGCTTGTTCATGATGCCTCCTTAACGACCGGTTGTGCCGCTGCTTGTCTGGCCCGATGACGCGCCCATGCCCGTCGTGCTCGTGCTGCTGCCCGGCGTGACGATCGTGGCGGTGGTATCGGCCGGCGTGACGACGGTGGTGCTCGCAGTCGGCGTCGTGGTCGTCGTGGTAGTGGCGCTGGTGGTGGTCGGCGCGTGCGAGCAAGCCGCAACCGCCGCCGCGGCGGCTGCGATGCTCGCGAGATGAATGATCTTCATGGGACTCCCTTTGGGTAATTCGGTAACGAGCGACCATGATGGTCCGCGCGATACCCCCGCGCTGTAGGACGGCGCGCTTACGGCGTCACCGCTAACGCATTGCGCAGCCGCACGACACCGGGCATGTACACAAGCTGGGTGAGCAGTTCGTCGCGGATCTCGGCGGGCACTTCGCCCGACAAGCGGACGGTGCCGTTGTCGACGGTGACGTGAACGGTCTGCGGATCGGCCACGATCTGCCCGACGCGTGCGCGGACATGTTGCAGCACGATGTCATCGCTGATCGGGCCGGGGTGTGCGCGCATCCGCGTCACTGCCTCGGCGACGAGCCACGTGACCAGCGCGCCGAATGCGAATGATGCGGTGATGTTGAGCCAGTGAAGCGAGTCGTCGCGGGATTCGAACATCAGGCTGCTTTCTTCCGGGTCGTCTTGGTCTTCACGGCGTGCTGGGTCGATGCGCGCGAGCCCGATTTCGAAGCGGCCGCCTTGCGCGCGCGCGGTACGGGCTCGTCGTTCGCGGCCTTGCGGCGCGACGATTTCTTCGCGGGGGCTTCCTCGTCGTCGCTCGAGGCGCCGGCTCCCTTGCGCAGGCTGCGCCGCAGCAGTTCGGTCAGGTCGATGATGTCCGCGCTGCCCTTGATCTCTTCGCCTTCGAGCGGCTTCATGATGTGTTCGCCTTCGCCCGCCTTCACCTTCTGTTCGACGAGCTGCTGCAGCTTGTCGCGAAACTCGTCGTGGAAAAGGTCGGGCTTGAACTGGTCGACGAGTTCGGCGACGAGCTGTTCGGCCATGCGCAATTCCTTTTCGGTGACCGTCGTATCCTTGTCCGGCAGCGGCAGGCCCGCGGTGTCGCGTACTTCGTCGGACCAGCGCAGGAGTTCGAGCACCAGGCCACCCCCCGCCGGGACCAGGGCCGCAAGATGCTGGCGCGTGGAGATCACGACCCGTGCGATCCCGACCTTGCCCGTGCGCTTCATCGTCTCGAGCAGCAACAGGTAGGGCTTCTGTCCCTTCGCCGCCGGGGCCACGTAGTAGGGCTTGTTGTAGTAGACGGTGGAGATCTGCGCGCCGTCGACGAACGCTTCGATGTCGATCGTCTGCGTGGACTTCGGCAGTGCAGCCTTGATCTCGTCGGGCGACACGGTGACGTACTGGTCCTTCTCGTATTCGAAGCCCTTGACGATTTCCTCCTTGGCCATCGCTTCGCCCGTGGACTTGTTCACCTGCCGGTTGCCGACCGGATTCATCGTGTCCTTGTCCAGGAGCTTGAACTTCACGCGGTGTTCGGCCGTTGCCGAATGGAGCGTGACGGGGATGTGGACGAGGCCGAACGAGATCGCGCCTTTCCAGAGCGTGCGTGAAGAGGTGGGTGCTGCCATGGGCCAATCGTTGACGCTCGCGGCGCGGCGAGGTGTAGGACGTGGCTGCAAGCCGGTGTGCGCGAGGGATGCGCGGCGCACCCGCGCGAGCTCATGGGTGTGCGACCCACGCGGGACGCGGCTTCCCGATATCGTCGTCGTTGGCCGACACGCCTAGCGCCCAGCACGCGCAAGATTTCCCAAAGAGGAAAGAGCCATGACCGAAGAAACCACCCAGAACACCCCCCCGGACTACGTCATGCTGCCGGTGGCAACGCGGGATTTCATCCTGAAGGCCTTGCGGGAGACCAACCAGCAGTTGTCGAAGACGCATCGAATGCGGGCGACGCCGGCGATCCTGGTCGAGGAAGGCGTGAAACTCACGACGGCGAACTCGTTCACCATCGACCACCGCGACCAGCTGTTGCTGATGAGGCTGGCGGAAAAGCTGCTCGCCCCCGCCGGCGAGTGACCCGAACGATCAGTCGATCAGCTTGTTCTTCAGCGCGTAATACGTCAGGTCGCTGTTCGACTGCAGGCCCATCTTTTCCATGAGCCGCGTGCGATAGGTACTCACGGTCTTTACCGAGAGCGAAAGGGCCTGCGCGATCTCGCCGGCGGTTTCTCCCTTGGCGAGCTTGAGGAACACCTGGAATTCACGCTCGGACAGCAGCTCGTGCGCCGCGGCGCCTTCCTTGCGGTTGAGCTGCTGTGCAATCAGTTCGGCCACGGACGGCGAGATGTAGCGGCGGCCCAGCGCGATGGTGCGGATCGCGTTGACGATCTCCATCGGCTCGCACTCCTTGTTGAGGTAGCCGCTCGCGCCTTGCCGGATGAGGTTCACCGCGTATTGCTCTTCCGGATAGCCCGACAGGATCAGGATGCCGATGTCGGGCGCCTTGGCGCGGATCATCGCGAGGGCATCGATCCCGCTCTGGCCCGGCATGGACAGGTCCATGATGAGCACGTCGATCTCGGTGTTTCGCACCAGGTCGATGGCTTCCCGGCCGCTGGCCGCTTCGCCGACGACGCGCAGGTCGACCATTTCCGAGAGGAACTGTTTCAGGCCCGCGCGAACGATCGCGTGGTCATCGACGATGGCTACTTTGACGATGGAATCATTCATGGTTGATTTAAGTGAACCTCAGCAGACGCGAGTTTGCGCCGCATTGCGCTGATGAGGGGTCCTGATGGGCCGCAACGGCCCAAATTCCGGTTTTGTCCTACAAGCAATGGCCCTATCGGGCCGGCACCGGCTTCAGGTCCGCCGCATCGTATGGATGGGGAGGTCGTTGGCAGCGGCGATGCGATCCAGTTCGTCGCAGGTTCTCGCCGCAAAGAACGCCCCGATCGCGTCATGCGTCGGGCGCGCGAACATCGCATTGCGGTCCGTTGCATCGACCCCCGCTTGCGCTGACAACGCAGCGGCGAAGTGGGGTTCCAGCGCGGCCACCGCCACGCGGCCGTCCTTGCATGGGTAGACGCGGTAGCCTGCATGTGCGCCACCGACGGCGCCTTTTTCCACCGTCAGTCCCCAATGCCTCGGCAAGCCGAGGTACGCCGCAGCTTCGGACAGCGCGACTTCGATGGGGATGCCGCGGGGTGTTTCGCCTTCACCGGAATAACGCGTTGCGAGGTGGAGCGCTGCCTGCAGCACGGCTTCCGCCGCCATCAGCGAGCCGCCCATGTCGGCGTAGAGAGTCGGCGGCAACTCGAGCGCGGGGACGAGCCCGTGCTCGGCGAGGTAGGTGAGGTCATGGCCGGGCTCTTCGGCCCGCTCACCAGGTGCACCGACGATCGCCACCTGGCAGAGCATGGGATGCCGCGCATGGAGTTCCTTCCATCCGAGCCCCAACTTTTCGAGGGCGGAGGGGCGGAACGAAGTCAGCAGCACATCGGTGTTGTCGAGATGCTTGTGCAGCGTCTCGCGGCCGTCTTGCGTCTTGAGATCGGCCTTGAGGATCTTCACGCCGTCGTGCAGCTCGGCATACGCGCCGGGGTTGTAGAAAGACATGGGGTCGCCACCCGGTGGCTCGACCTTCGTGCATGTCGCGCCCATTTGCCGGCAACGCATGAGCGCGGCGGGGCCGGGGAGGTTCAGCGCGAGGCTGAGGATGCGGATGCCGTGCAGTGCTTTCATCGCGATGCGAACTTGTTTCGCATGGGAAGACTAGCACGGGGAACATACCGATTCACTCCGGGCCGTGCGCGGCTAGTCTCGGCTTTGAATTCCAACAAGCAGGAGACACCATGACCATCCGACGTTTTATCGTGGCCGCCGCGGGCATTGCCTTTGCGGCCGGCGCGTTCGCGCAGGCGAACTGGCCGGCCAAGCCGATCACGCTCGTCGTGCCATTCGCGGCCGGCGGCCCGACCGACGTCGTCGCGCGCACGCTGGGCGCCGCGATGACCAAGACGCTCGGCCAGACGATCGTCGTCGAGAACAAGCTTGGCGCGGGCGGAACCGTGGCGGCGGCGTATGTCGCGCGGTCGGCACCGGACGGCTACACGTTCTTCATCCACCACAACGGAATGGCAACGGCCCCGGCGCTGTATCGCAAGCTGTCGTTCAATCCGCTGACCGATTTCGAATACGTGAGCCAGGCCGTGGAAGTGCCGATGACGCTGCTGGCACGCAAGGACTTTCCGCCCAACAACTACCAGGAACTCGCCGCTTACCTGAAAGCGAACCAGTCCAAGATCAATCTGGCGAACGCCGGTCTCGGCGCGGTGTCGCAGCTGTGCGGCATGCTCTTCGAACGCGCGCTCGGCGCGAAATTCACTGCAGTTCCGTTCCAGGGCACCGCCCCCGCGATGAATGCATTGCTGGGCGGGCAGGTCGACATCCTGTGCGACCAGACGACGCAGACCATTCCGCAGATCAAGGCCGGCAACGTGAAGTTCTACGGCGTCACGACCAAGCAGCGCATCAAGGCGCTGCCCGATGCGCCGACGCTCGAAGAGCAGGGCCTGAAGGGATTCGAGGTCGTGGTGTGGCATGGCATCTACGCCCCCAAGGGCACGCCGAAGCCGATCATCGACAAGATGAACCAGGCGGTGCGCACGGCGCTGAAGGACCCGATGGTCGTGCAGAAGATGACCGAGCTCGGCGCGGAGATCGTGCCGGATTCGCGCATGTCGTCGGAAGACCTGCACGGCTGGCTGAAGTCCGAGATCGACAAGTGGGGCCCGATCATCAAGTCCACCGGCACCTTTGCCGACTGACGATTCGCGCCGAACTCCTACAGCCGCGCCAGCGCAAGCTCAGCAGAATCATGCAGCATGAAGAAACTCTTCGTGCTGCTGGTGGCGTGGTACGCGTTCGGTGCGTCCGCCCAGGATGAGGCGCAGAAGGACTACAGCCTTCCCGCGCTGGAGATCGTTGGCTTCGACTTCTTCGTCAACCGCGTCAATCGATGCTGCGGAACGGGCCGCGACGACTATGCGGTGACGCTCGATTCGATCCGGCGCAACCTGCGCGGGCCCTGGGGGGTGGACGACGACCCGTTCCACGTCAACCAGTTCGGGCACCCGTACCAGGGGTCGATGTACCACGGGTTCGCGCGATCGGCCGGCCTGAATTACTGGGAAGCCGCGGGCTACACCTTCGCGGGAAGCGCGGCGTGGGAGATCGCCGGCGAGCGCACGCCCCCTTCGCGCAATGACCAGATCAACACCGGCATCGGCGGCTCCTTCCTCGGCGAGGCGCTCTTCCGCATGGCGAACCTCCTGCTCGAAAAGGGCGGAGGCTTGTCGCCGCGATGGCGTGAAGGCGTGGCGGGCGTCGTCGCGCCGTCGCTCTGGTTCAACCGGCACGTGATGGGGTTGCAAAGCCGCGGCATCTTCAGCAGCAACGATGCCGCGTACTACAGCCAGTTCCAGCTTGGCTTCATGGGCGCCACGGAGAACACGCCGGGCACTTCCACGGTGACGACGCGCAACGAAGGGCAGCTCGATTTCTCGCTGGACTACGGCATGCCCGGGCGGGACGGTTATGTCTACCGCAACCCGTTCGACCATTTCTCGTTCCGCGCCACGCTTTCCAGCGCGAACGGTTTCGAAAACGTGCTCACTCGCGGGCTGCTGGTGGGCCGCGACTACAAGGCCGGCAAGAACTACCGCGGCGTATGGGGCCTGTACGGCAGCTACGACTACATCTCGCCTCAGACCTTTCGCATTTCCAGCACGGCGTTGAACCTCGGCACGACGGGCGAGTGGCGTGCCAGCGACAAGGTCGCAGTGCAGGGCACGGTCATGGGGGGCTTGGGCTATGCGGCCGTGAGCACCCTGCGCGCCAACGTCCTCACGGATCGTGACTATCACTATGGCGTCGCGCCCCAAGCGCTCGCAGCCTTCCACGTCATCTATGACGACCACTACGCACTGGACGTCACGGCGCGCGACTACTTCGTCAGCCGCGTCGGCGGCCTTGCACGCGGCGGCCACGACAACATCGCCCGTGCGGATATCGCCTTCACCTGGCGCATCCACAAGCAGCATGCGATCACGGTGAAATACCTGTGGAACCAGCGCGACGCCGAATACCCGGACCTCGGCGACCGTTCCCAGACGCGCGGGACGCTGGGGATCTTCTACACGCTGCTCGGGCAGGATCGTTTCGGCCGCGTCGACTGGAAGTGACTACAGGGGCAAGCCGACGTAGTTTTCCGCGAGCGAGGTGGAAGCCGCGCGCGAGTGCACGACGTAGTCGAGCTCCGCTTCCTGGATCCGCTGCCCGAACCCTCCCTGGTCCGGGAAGCGATGCAACAGCGTCGTCATCCACCACGAGAAGCGCTCGGCCTTCCAGATGCGGCGCAACGCGCGCTCCGAGTAATGGTCGATGCCGGCGCTGCTGCGCTCCGTGTAGTGCTCGACGATCGCTGAAGACAGGTATTTCACATCGGACGCCGCGAGGTTGAGGCCTTTTGCGCCGGTGGGCGGCACGATGTGGCCCGCGTCGCCGGCGAGGAACATCCGGCCGAAGCGAAGCGGCTCCGCGACGAAGCTGCGCAGCGGCGCGATGCTCTTTTCGATCGAAGGCCCGGTCACGATCTTCGCCGCCATCTCCGGATCGATCCGCCGGCGCAATTCGTCCCAGAAGCGGTCGTCGCCCCACTCCTCGACCTTGTCCGTGAGCGGAACCTGCACGTAATAGCGGCTGCGCACCAGGCTGCGCATCGAACACAGTGCAAAGCCTCGCTCACTGTTCGCATACACGATCGCATGCGGTGAGACCGGCGGCACATCGGCGAGCACGCCGATCCAGCCGAAGGGATAGACCTTTTCGTATTCACGGATCGCAGCGGGCGGCACACGGGCGCGGCACACGCCATGGAAGCCGTCGCAGCCGGCGATGAAGTCGCAATCGATCGTGTGCAGCTGGCCGTCCTTGCGGTATTGCACCCGTGGGTGGTCGCTGTCGAAACCGGAGACAACGACGTCCTGCGCTTCGTAGACGGTGGGCAGGCCTTCGCCCCCGCGCGCGTCCATGAGGTCGTGCGTCAACTCGGTCTGGCCGTAGGCCGTGACCACCTTGCCACCGGTCAGGCCCTGCACGTCGATGGGGTGACGCCGCCCGTCGAACGCCAGTTCGATCGAGTGATGCACGATCCCTTCTCGATGCAGCCGCGCGCCGACGCCGGCTTCATCCATCAGGTCGACGGTGACCTGTTCCAGGATGCCGGCCCGGATGCGGCCCAGCACGTATCCGGCGCTTTGCCGCTCGACGATGACGTTGTCGATGCCGGCCTTGGACAGCAACTGGCCGAGCAGAAGCCCGGCCGGCCCGGAGCCGATGATGGCGACTTGGGTGCGCATGGCGCAGCTTAGGCGCCCGCCCGGCCGTGTGCCAGAGCGCCGATCCGCCTTTGTGCGATCATTGCGCAGGTTGCGCGATCATCGCGCAAAGGACACACGCACGGTGGCAATCGCGAAGGTGGATTTCATCGAAGGCATGGCCAAGGGCCTGTCGGTGCTCGAAAGCTTCGACACGGAGCGCCAGCGCCTGAACGCGACCCTGGCCTCGCAGCGGGCAGGCATCACGCGAGCGGCTGCACGGCGACACCTGCTCACGCTCGCGCATCTCGGCTACCTCGAGACCGATGGCAGCTGGTTCTGGCTCGCACCGAAGGTCTTGCGTTTCTCGGGCAGTTACCTGGCCTCGGCGCGGTTGCCGCGGGTCGCGCAGCCGACGCTCAACCGCCTGGTTGCGCAGACCGGCGAATCGTTTTCGGTCGTCGTGCTCGACGGCGACTGGGTGGTGATCGTCGCGCGAAGCGGCGTCACACGCATGCTTGCGTACGGCTTGCACCTGGGCGCGCGCTTGCCGGCACATGCCACCTCGACGGGACAGGTGCTGCTTGCGGCCAAGTCCCGCGCCGAGTTCAGCGCCTGGATGAAAGGGCGCGAACTGCCGAGGCTCACGGCGCACACCGTCGTCGACGCGAGAAAATTCCGCGTGGCGATCGACGAGGTCCGCCGGCGCGACTGGGCTTATGCCAGCGAGGAGCACGAACTGGGCGTGCACGCCCTCGCCATCCCCTTGCGAAACATGCACGGCGCGACAGTGGCGGCCCTGAACGTCGTCACCCCGCCGCAGCGCTTGTCGGCCCGGCACATGGAAACGGCGCTGTTGCCGCTCCTGCTCGACGCTGCGCGCGAATTGCGTCCGCTGCTCTGATCGCCTGTCCTCGGCATGACGAAGGGGCCTTATGCCGGGGGCGCATGAACTAACAAGAAGACAGTCGTTGGTTCTCCCCGTTGGCGCCCCCACAATCGAAGATTCCCGAAAATCGCCATATGAACATCCGAACCAAGACTTTCCTCGCGGCGCTGGCCCTGGCCGCGAGCTCCCTCGCCTCGGCGCAGCAATCGCTGCTCAATGTCTCCTACGACGTCGCGCGCGAGTTCTACAAGGACATCAACGCCGCCTTCGTTCCCTACTACAAGAACAAGGCCGGCAAGGACGTGAAGGTCGAACAGTCGCACGCGGGTTCCAGCGCGCAAGCGCGTGCGGTGGCGGACGGCCTTGAAGCGGACGTCGTCACCATGAACACGACGACCGACATCGAATTCCTCGCGGAGAAAGGCGTTGTCGCGAAGGATTGGCAGAAGCGCTTCCCGAACAATGCGGCGCCCACTTCTTCCACGATGCTGTTCCTCGTTCGCAATGGCAACCCGAAGGGCATCAAGGACTGGGACGATCTGGTCAAGCCCGGCGTGCAGGTCGTGGTGGTCAACCCGAAGACCGGCGGCAATGGCCGCTACGCCTACCTCTCGGCATGGGGCTACATCCGCAAGAAGGGCGGCACCGACGCGCAGGCCGCCGAATTCGTGCAGAAGATGTACAAGAACGTTCCGGTGCTGGCGCGCGGCGGCCGCGATGCGACCACGGCCTTCCTGCAGCGGAACATCGGCGACGTCCTGATCACGTTCGAATCCGAAGTCGAATCCGTCAACCGCGAGTTCGGATCCAACAAGGTCGACGTGGTCTATCCTTCGGTCAGCATCGTCGCGGAGAACCCGGTCGCCGTCGTCGAGCGCACGGTGGCGAAGAAGGGCACGGCCGATCTCGCGAAGGCCTACCTCGATTTCCTGTACACGCCCGAAGCGCAGGAGATCGCGGCAAAGCACTACATCCGTCCGCGCAACGATGCGATCGTCAAGAAGTACAGCGACAAATTCAAGCCGCTGAAACTGTTCACGGTCGAAGAGCTGTTCGGTTCGCTTTCGCAGGCGCAGAAGGTCCACTTCAACGACGGCGGCCAGTTCGACAAGCTGTACGTGGTGAAGTAAGCCGTGGCCGGCGGAACGGTCGCGGTGCCGCTGCCTGCGAGCACGGCGCCTTCGCGCGGCGGCAGCAAGAAGGTGCTGCCGGGATTCAACCTCACGCTCGGGTACACGCTGATGTACCTGGGCCTGATCGTGCTGGTCCCGCTCGCGGCGCTCGTCCTCAAGTCATTCACGCTCACCGGCGACCAGTTCTGGGCCGCCGTGAGTTCGCCGCGCGTGATGGCGTCGTACCGCCTCACCTTCGGCGCCTCGTTCGCCGCGGCGGTCGTCAACGTGTTCTTCGGGCTGCTCGTCGCCTGGGTGCTGGTTCGCTACAGCTTCCCCGGCAAGCGCATCGTCGACGCGCTGGTCGACCTGCCGTTCGCATTGCCGACGGCAGTGGCCGGGATTTCGCTGACCGCAATCCTCGCTGGAAACGGCTGGATCGGCCAGTACCTCGAGCCGATGGGCATCAAGCTCGCCTTCAACCCGAACGGCGTCGTGATTGCGCTGATCTTCATCGGGATGCCGTTCGTCGTGCGCACGGTGCAACCCGTGCTCGAAGATACGGAACGCGAGCTCGAGGAGGCCGCGATGTCGCTCGGCGCCACGCGCTGGCAGACGTTCTACAAGGTGATATTCCCGGCGATCGCACCCGCGCTGCTCACGGGTTTTGCGATGGCCTTTGCACGTGCCGTGGGTGAATACGGGTCGGTGATCTTCATCGCCGGCAACATGCCCATGGTCTCCGAGATCACGCCGCTGATCATCATCGGGAAGCTCGAGCAGTACGACTACGCGGGAGCGACGGCAGTTGCAGTCGTGATGCTCGTCATCTCGTTCGTGCTGCTGCTGGTGATCAACGCGCTGCAAGTGTGGCAACGCAAGCGCGCGGGGGCGATCTGATGGACGTGACCCGAAAACGCGTTGTTGCAACGGAAGCGCCGTGGGTGCGGGCCGTCCTGATCGGGATCGCACTCGCTTTCCTGTTGCTGTTCCTCGTACTCCCGCTCGCGGCGGTGTTCACCGAAGCGCTGCGCAAAGGGCTCGACGCGTACATCGAAGCGCTGAAGGAACCCGATGCGTGGTCCGCGATCCGCTTGACGTTGATCACCGCGTTGATCGCGGTGCCGCTGAATCTCGTCTTCGGCCTGGCGGCCGCGTGGTGCATCGCCAAGTACGATTTCCGCGGCAAGGCGTTCCTCACCACGCTCGTCGACCTGCCGTTTTCCGTGTCCCCGGTCGTGGCGGGCCTGATCTACGTGCTCGTGTTCGGCGCGCAGGGCTGGTTCGGGCCGTGGCTTTCCGCGCACAACATCAAGGTCATCTTTGCCGTGCCGGGCATCGTCCTGGCGACGATCTTCGTCACGTTCCCGTTCATCGCGCGCGAGCTGATCCCGCTGATGCAGGCGCAGGGCAACGAGGAGGAACAGGCCGCGATCGTGCTCGGTGCGAACGGCTGGCAAACCTTCTGGTATGTCACGATGCCCAATATCAAGTGGGGCCTGATCTACGGCGTGATCCTGTGCAATGCACGCGCAATGGGCGAATTTGGCGCGGTGTCTGTGGTGTCGGGCCACATTCGCGGACAGACCAACACGATGCCGCTGCATGTCGAAATTCTCTACAACGAATACCAGTCGGTTGCCGCATTCGCGGTCGCGTCGCTGCTTGCCTTGCTGGCGCTGGTCACGCTGCTGATCAAGTCCATGGCCGAATGGAAACACGAGCGTGAGATGAAGGCGGCGGCCGAATTGCCGCCGGAAAGGCCTGTTGCAACATGAGCATCGAAATCAGGAATGTCTCGAAGCGCTTCGGCGAGTTCCACGCCTTGCGCGATGTGTCGCTCGATATCCAGTCCGGCGAGCTGATCGCACTGCTCGGCCCTTCGGGATGCGGCAAGACGACGCTGCTGCGAATCATCGCGGGCCTCGAAACCGCCGACACCGGCTCGATCCTGTTCGCGGGCGAGGACACGACCGAAGTCGACGTGCGCGAGCGCCAGGTCGGCTTCGTGTTCCAGCACTACGCTCTGTTCCGCCACATGTCCGTCTTCGAGAACGTTGCATTCGGCCTGCGCGTGAAGCCGCGCAAGGAGCGGCCCAACGAGTTGCAGATCAGGCAGAAGGTGATGGACCTGCTCAAACTCGTGCAGCTCGATTGGCTGGCCGACCGCTTCCCGGCGCAGCTCTCGGGCGGGCAACGCCAGCGCATCGCATTGGCTCGCGCGCTGGCGGTCGAACCCAAGGTGCTGCTGCTGGATGAACCGTTCGGAGCGCTCGATGCGAAGGTGCGCAAGGAACTGCGCCGCTGGCTGCGCCGCCTGCATGACGAACTGCACGTGACCAGCATCTTCGTCACGCACGACCAGGAAGAAGCGCTCGAAGTCGCGGACCGGGTGGTGCTGATGAACGCGGGCAGGGTGGAGCAATGCGGCTCGCCGCAGGAGGTCTGGGACCATCCCGCGAGCCCGTTCGTCTACGGATTTCTCGGAGATGTGAACCTTTTCCAGGGCCGCGCACACCAAGGGGAACTGGAGTTCGAAGGTCTGCGCTTCGATTCCCCCGAACACGCCGAAGCCCAGAATGCCAAAGCGTCCGCCTATGTTCGCCCGCACGATCTCGATGTGCAACGCTACACCCCGGGTGAGGGCGACCGGCCGCGGGGGCTGGTCGTGCACCTCTCCCGCGCCATCGTGGTCGGCCCGATCGCGCGCCTCGAACTCGTGCCGGCCCATGAAGTGGACGGAACAAGCGATAACATCGTCGAAGCGCAGATGCCCGCCGACCAGTACCGGCAAATGGGCCTGAAGGAAGGGGAGACCCTGGTGGTGACTCCCAAGCGGGCGCGCGTTTTCGTGGAAGGACAGGCGTGACGGAAGTATTCAACTGGTTCGAGTCGGCGCCTCGGCGTGTGCTGCTGCTCGTTGCCATCACCTGCGTGGCGTTGCTCGCGTTCGGCTTGTACCTGCAGCACGTCGTGGGCCTCGAACCTTGCCCGATGTGCATCGTGCAGCGCTACGCGATGGTCCTCATCGCCCTGGTAGCCGGGGTCACCGCGGCGCTCAAGTCGCGTGCGGCGTGGATCACCGGCGGTGTGCTGGCCGCGGGCTTCGCGGGCTTCGGCGCGTTCGTTGCAGCGCGCCAGAGCTGGTTGCAGTGGTACCCACCGGAGATCGCCTCGTGCGGCCGGGACTTCTACGGGATGATCGAAACGTTTCCGCTCAAGCGCGCAATCCCGATGATCTTCCGAGGCAGCGGGGACTGCACGAAAGTCGATTGGACGTTTCTCGGCGGCTCGATCGCGAACTGGTCCTTCCTGTGGTTCTGCTTTTTCACGCTCGTCGCGATCGTGCTCGTCATACGCCAGATGGGTTCGTCGCGGAGGCCTATTGCGGATGGTGCTCCGTCGCATCGAGCGGCGTAAGGGCGTTCGCGAGCAAGTCTCGCACTTCGTCGTCCGTGGATTGGGGGAAGTGGCCGTACCACAGGCCTACGGCGCGGAACGGCGTGGGCGAGGCGGCGCAGACGACTTCGTCCGCAACCCGCAGGAGCAACTCGCAAGTCTCCTGCGCGCCCACCGGCACGGCGACGATCAACCGCGCTGGGCGTTGCTTGCGGATCGCGGCAACGGCCGCGCGCATCGTCGCTCCGGTGGCCAGCCCGTCGTCGACGACGACGACCGTCCGGTCTTCGATTTCCACCGGGTCGCGGCCGCTTCGATACAGGCGCTCGCGACGTTTCAATTCTTCCTGCTCGCGCGCGACGACGATCGCAATCTCGCGTTCGCCGACGCTCCAGCCTTGCAGGTCGTTCATCACCTGTACGCCGCCGCTGGCGATCGCCCCCATCGCGTATTCCTCGTGGCCCGGCATGCCGAGCTTGCGTACGATGAACACGTCCAGTTGCGCATGCAGCGCACGCGCGACCTCGAAGCCGACGGCCACGCCGCCGCGCGGCAGTGCGAGCACCAGGAGGTCGTCATGCCCCTGCAGGTGGGAAAGCCGCGCGGCGAGCACCCGCCCCGCCTCCTGCCGGTCGCGAAACGGCAATGGCGTTTTCATGCCGCCGCCGCGGGAACGCCGGCGAAATGCTTCGAGAACCACGTGGACGCCTCTTCGCACACGCGGTCCAGGGCACCATGCTCTTCGAACAAATGCGTTGCGCCCGGCACGACGACGAGTTCCTTTGCGCAGCGCAGCCGCGAATACGCGTCTTCGTTCATCTCGGCCACCCCAGGGTCGGCGCCGCCGACGATCAAGAGGGTCGGCGCCTTGACTTCCGCAAGGGCAACTGCGCCCGCCAGGTCAGGCCGTCCACCCCGCGAAACGACAGCGGAAATCCTGCGTCCCAAGCGCGCCGCCGCGATCAGCGCCGCGGCACTGCCCGTGCTCGCACCGAAGTACCCGATGCGGGCGCCCTGCAGTTCGCCCCGCGTCTGTACCCACGCCGTCGCGTCCTGCATGCGCCCCGTAAGGAGAGGGATGTCGAAGCGGTGTTCGCGCGTATGGACGTCGCGCTGCTCCTCGTCGGCCGTGAGCAGGTCGAACAGCAAGGTGGCGACGCCTGCGCGCTGCAGGTGCTGCGCGACGCGCCGGTTGCGCCCGCTGTGGCGGCCGCTTCCGCTGCCGTGCGCGAACAGCACGACGCCGCTGAAGTCCCGCGGCAGGCAAAGGTCGCCACAAAGCCACGCGTCGCCCGCGCGGATACGCACTTCACGGGAGGGGACGGACGTTTCCATGGGGCCTCCAAGGTAGGCTCGGCCGCAGGGCCCGTCTGTCGGACGGCGCGCCTACCGCTGTAGGATCAGCTGAGCTTCTTGACGAACACCATGCTACGCCGGTCCCAGCTGTACTTGCGCTTGCGCGCCTCGGGGAGCCAGTCGGGATCGACCTGCACGAAGCCGCGCTTGAGGAACCAGTGCATCGTGCGGGTGGTGAGCACGAAGATGCTTTCCAGCCCCATCGCCTTGGCGCGCTGCTCCACGCGCTTGAGGACCTTTTCGCCGTCGCCCTGGCCCTGGCTTTGCGGCGACACCGTCAATGCGGCCATCTCGCCGGTCTTCGCTTCGGGATAAGGGTAGAGCGCTGCGCAGGCGAAGATCACGCCGTCGTGTTCGATGATCGTGTAATTGGCGATGTCGCGCTCGATCTCGGTGCGATCGCGCTTGACCAGCGTGCCGTCCTTCTCGAACGGTTCGATGAGCTGGAGGATGCCGCCGATGTCTTCCGCCGTGGCCTCGCGCAGCTCTTCGAGCTTTTCGTCGACGACCATCGTGCCGATGCCGTCGTGCACATAGACCTCGAGCAGGATCGCGCCGTCCACCGCGAAGGGGATGATGTGGCTGCGGTCCACGCCGCCCTTGCAGGCCTTTACGCAGTGCTGCAGGTAGAACGAGGTGTCGGTGGGCTGCTGCGCCTCCGGCAGCGAAGCGAGCAGCTGTTCGGCCGTCGCGAGCGGAAGCTCGGTGTCGATCGGGTTGTCTTCCGACTCGGGCTCCAGCGGGTTGGCGCGAACCCCCGGAATTTCTGTGACGAACACCAGCTTGTCGGCCTGCAATGCAATGGCGACGCTCGTGGCGACTTCTTCCATCGTGAGGTTGAACGCTTCGCCGGTCGGCGAGAAGCCGAACGGCGAGATCAGCACCATGGCGCCATGGTCGAGGGTGCGCGTGATGCCCGCGACGTCGATCTTGCGCACGAGGCCCGAGTGCTTGAAGTCCACGCCGTCGACGATGCCCACCGGCCGCGCCGTGATGAAGTTGCCCGAGATCACGCGAACCGTCGACCCGGCCATCGGCGTGTTCGGCAGCCCCATGCTGAACGCGGCCTCGATCTCGTAGCGAAGCTGGCCCGCGGCCTCCTGTGCGCAATCCAGCGCAACCTCGTCGGTGATCCGCATGCCGTGCGAATACTTCGCGGGGTGGCCCTTGGCCTTGAGCTGCTCGTTCACCTGCGGTCGGAAGCCGTGCACCAGCACCACCTTCACGCCCATGCTCTGGATCAGCGCGAGGTCCTGCGCGATGTTCTGAAGCTTGCCCGCGGCGATCGCCTCGCCCGCCATCGCCACGACGAACGTGCTCCCCCGGTGCATGTGGATGTACGGCGCAACCGAGCGGAACCACGGCACGAAGGTGAAGTTGAAGACGGCGGACATTGCGCAAAAGTGTACGGCATGACCCGCGATGCTCCGGTTGCGCCGGGGCATTGGCGCGGCTATGGTGTCCCCATGCAGCCACTCGTCGCCGGCTTCTGGGGCGCCTTCTTCGGCACGGCGGCGCTCATGATCGCTGGCGCCGTCGCCGCCTACATCCGCTCGCTGCGCCGGGTGGCGGTGATGGCGGGCTCGGCGTCGTTGCTGTTCATCCTCTTCGTCGCGAGCTACCTGCAGCTCGTGCCGTTCCCGGATGCCGTCGTGCGCATGCGGGTGCAATCGTGCGTGTTCATCCTGTCCGCCGTGCTTCTCGGGCACCTGGTGCTGGCGATGATCGGGCACTTGCGCGTACCGGTCGCGGCGCGCCGCTGGCGCACCGGCATCTACAGCTATGGCATCGTGATCGCGGGCACGGCGTGGCTCCTGCCCGCCCCGCAAGGCTTTGCACTGGCGAGCGCCGGCGGCCTGTTCGTCGGCGCCGCCGCATTGGTGCTGTGCGTGCGGCGTGCGTTCCATGGCGATCGCCTCGCCGGCGTCGCGATCATCGGCGTGGTGTCCATCTGCACATCTGCAATCGCGCTCACGTGGATCGCGACCCGCGACAACGTGCCCGTCGAAGTGCACGCGGTCGGAGCGGTCGCGGCCATGGTCTACCTGTGCGTGATCGCCGTCGTGCTGTGGCTGCGGTTCTCGTACCTGTTCGAGCTGCAGCAGCTGATGCACCACGGCGCGGCCTACGACCCGATCACCCGGATGCGCACGCATTCCGAGACGGGCCAGATGGTCGGGCTGGCATTCTTCGACCACGTCCGGGACGGGGCGGTCTCCGGCGTCGTCGCGATCTCCATCGGCAACCTGCTGACGCTGGAGAAGCTGCACGGCCGCGCCGCGGTCAATCACGGGCTGTTCGTCTCCGCGGGCCGCTTGCGGCGCGCCCTTCCCGGGGGAGTGGAAGCAGGGCGCCTCGGTGAAGACGGCTTCCTGGCGTTCGTGCGCGACGTGCCCGATGCCGGCAAGCTCGTGGAGCTCGGTCACGAGATCGTGCGGCGGCTGTCGCGGCCGGTCTCGCTGAGCACGAGCGCGGACCCCGGCGAGCTCGAGAGCGGCCAGGCGCATTGGGTCGCGCAGGTGGGCGTCGGCATCGTGGTCGCGGGCGCAGCGGATCGGCCGTCCGCAGCAATCTCGAAAGCGCGGGGCATGTCGCGCGCCGCCTGGGGTTTCCCGAGCCGTGTGGCGTGGCAGGACGACAGCGGACACGTCGCGGAAGCACCGGCATTGGCATCGGCTTGATAATCGAGGGCTTTTGCCCTGCACAGGGCTGTGCGCCCTCATGCCCGCCTTTCGCATCACGTTTCCCGAACAGCTGCCGGTCAGCGGCAAGCGCGACGAGATCGCCGCCGCCATCGAGGCGCACCAGGTCGTCATCGTCTGCGGCGAGACGGGCTCGGGCAAGACCACGCAGCTGCCGAAGATCGCGCTGGCCATGGGCCGCGGGCAGGGCAAGCTGATCGGCCACACGCAGCCGCGGCGGATCGCAGCGTCGAGCGTCGCAAAACGCATTGCAGAGGAACTCAAGACGCCGCTGGGCGAAGTCGTCGGGTTCAAGGTTCGCTTCCAGGACCGCATCTCGCGCGGCGCGTCGGTGAAGCTGATGACAGACGGCATCCTGCTGGCCGAGAGCCAGACCGACCCGCTGCTGAAGGCGTACGACACGATCATCATCGACGAGGCGCACGAGCGCAGCCTCAACATCGATTTCCTGCTGGGGTATTTGCGCGAGATCCTCGCGCGCCGGCCCGACCTGAAGGTGATCGTGACATCGGCGACCATCGACGCCGACCGCTTTGCGCAGCACTTCGCGTCGGCCAAGGGGCCTGCGCCGGTGATCTATGTGTCGGGCCGGATGTTCCCGGTGGAAGTGCGTTGGCAGCCGTTCGAGGAATCGCGCGAGTTCGACCTGAACGACGCGATCGCGCAAGGCGTGGACGACCTTTGGCAAGGGCGCGAAGGCGGGGACATCCTTGTCTTCCTGCCCGGCGAGCGCGAGATCCGCGAAGCAGCGGACCACTTGCGCAAGCATCTGTCGCACAGCGCGCTCACGCGCGGCACGGAGGTCATCCCGCTGTTCGCGCGACTGTCGCAGCAGGAGCAGGACCATGTGTTCGACTCGCACGAAGGGCGGCGCATCGTTCTGGCAACCAACGTCGCGGAGACCTCGCTTACCGTGCCCGGCATCCGGTTCGTCATCGATGCAGGCACGGCGCGGGTCAAGCGGTACAGCTTCCGCAGCAAGGTCGAACAGCTGCTCGTCGAGCCGGTGAGCCAGGCTGCCGCGAACCAGCGCATGGGCCGGTGCGGGCGCGTGGCCAACGGCATCTGCATCCGGCTGTACGACGAGAAGGATTTCAACGGCCGCCCTCGCTTTACCGACCCCGAGATCCTGCGTTCGTCGCTGGCGGGCGTGATCCTGCGGATGAAGTCCCTGCACCTGGGCGGGGTCGAGGATTTCCCGTTCATCGATCCGCCTTCGCGCCGCGCGATCGCCGATGGCTACCAGCTGCTCAACGAACTCGGTGCGGTGGACGACGCCAACGAAATCACCCCGATGGGCCTGGAGCTCGCGAAGCTTCCCCTCGACCCGCGTGTCGCGCGCATGATCGTGGAAGGGCGCGAGCGAGGCGCGCTCGATGAAGTGCTGGTGATCGCGTCGGCGCTGTCGGTGCAGGACGTGCGCGACCGCCCGATGGACATGCAGGCGCAGGCGGACCAGCAGCACGCGAAGTTCGACGACGAGAAGAGCGAGTTCGCCGGGTACCTGAAGCTGTGGCAATGGCTGGACGAAGCGCGCGGAGGTCACGGGAAGGATCACAAGCTCTCGAATCGGCAGTTCGAGCAGCTCTTGCGGCAAAACTTCATCAACGTGCGGCGCCTGCGCGAGTGGCGCGACATCCATTCGCAACTGCATACGGTCGTCGCTGAACACAAGTGGCGCCTGAATACGGAACCCGCGAGCTACGAGCAACTGCACAAGGCCATGCTCGCGGGCCTGCTCGGGAACATCGGCGTGAAGCTCGACGAGGAAGCCGCGCAGGGGCCGGGCGGCGGGGCTTACCTCGGGGCGCGCGGAATCAAGTTCTACCCGCACCCGGGTGCGCACCTCAGGAAACGGGCCGGGCGCTGGATCGTGTCCGCGGAACTTGTCGAGACGACGCGCCTGTTCGGCCGGGGCATCGCGAACATCGAGCCTGGGTGGATCGAACAAGTGGCCGGGCACCTGCTGAAGAAGCAGCTGCTCGACCCGCACTGGGAGAAGAAATCCGCGGATGTGATGGCGCTGGAGAGGGCGACGCTGTACGGCATCGTGATCTACAGCGGCCGGCGCGTGCCGTTCGCGCGCGTGGACATGCAGGGGGCGCGGGAGATCTTCATTCGCGAAGCGCTCGTTGCAGGCCAGTGGGAGACCCAACTGCCTTTCCTCGCCGCGAACCGGAAGCTGGTGCGGCAGGTGGAGGAGATCGAGCACAAGTCGCGCCGGCAGGACGTGCTGGTGGACGAGGAACTGATCTTCGCGTACTACGACAAGTTCATCCCGCGCGACGTGTCCAGCGGCGCCACGTTCGAGCGCTGGTATCGCGAGGCGAGCCGTGGCAAGCCGAACCTCCTGAAGCTCACGCGCGAGGAGTTGATGCGTCACGAGGCTGCGGGCATCACGACCGATGCATTCCCGCGCGTCGTGCGGCTCGGGGGCGTCGACTGTGCGGCGACGTACCTGCACGAGCCGGGGGACGCGCGCGATGGCCTGACCGTTTCCGTGCCGCTTTTCGTCCTGAACCAGGTGAGCGAGGACCGCGCGGAGTGGCTCGTGCCCGGCATGCTCAAGGACAAGATCCAGGCGCTGCTCAAAAGCCTGCCGCAAAAGCCGCGCTCGCGATTCGTGCCTTTGCCGGAGTCCGCGAGCCGCATCGCAATCGATCTCTCGGATCCCGCGCGATTCGGCTCCGGATCGTTGGTCGACACGTTATTGAAAGTCGTCCGCTCCGAGACGAGCCTCGATGTCAAGCGCGCGGATTTCAAGCTCGACATGGTGCCCGCGCATCTCTTCATGAACTTTCTCGTCGTCGACGAGCATGGGAGGCAACTCGGGATCGGCCGCAACCTCGGCGCATTGAAAGCCGAACTCGGCGCGAAGGCGCGTGGCGCGTTCCAGGCGCTGGCGGGTGTGACGGTTTCGAAGAGCGCAGAACCGGCCGCTCCCGCACAACCGGGACAGGCCGTGAGCGCGAAGAGGGCGGACGTGAGGAGCGCGAGCGACGAGCGCTATGCGGCCTGGACGTTCGGCGAACTTCCCGAGCTCATGGAGATCCGCAAGGGGGGCACTTCGCTCGTCGGCTTTCCCGCGCTCATCGACCAGAAGGACGCGGTCACGATCGAAGTCTTCGACGAACCGGATGTTGCGGCGACGAAGCATCGCGACGGCTTGAGGCGCCTTGTCGCACTGCAGTTGAAGGACGCGCTCAAATACCTCGAGAAAAACATTCCCGACCTGCAGCGAATGGCGGTCGCCTTCATGCCGCTGGGCACGCAGGAGGAACTGCGCGACCAGATCGTCGAAGTGGCCCTCGATCGCGCGTTCCTCATGGACCCGCTGCCGGCAAACGAGGCCGACTTCAAGCGGCGGCTCGACGAAGGAAAGTCGCGCCTGAACCTGATCGCCAGCGAAGTCGCGCGGCTGGCCTCGACAGTGCTTGTGGAATACCAGAACGCGCTGCGCAAGATCAAGGACACGAAGGGTCATCCGGATGCGACGGCGGACGCGGCGCAGCAATTGCAGCGACTGGTGCCCAAGCGGTTCCTCGCTGCGACGCCGTGGATCCAGTTGCAGCACTTCGCGCGCTACCTGAAGGCGATCCAGTTGCGACTGGACAAGGTGCGCGCCGATCCGGCGCGCGACGCGTCGCGGATGGCCGAAGTGAAAGCGGAGGAACAGCGCTTCTGGCGGCTGGTCGCCGAGCGCAAGGGCGCGATGGACGCGCGGATGCAGGAGTTCCGGTGGCTGATCGAGGAACTGCGCGTCAGTTTCTTCGCCCAGGAGCTGCGAACGCCGCAGCCTGTCAGCGCCAAACGGCTGCAGAAAGTGTGGGGCCAGTTGACGGGCTGACAGCCCGTCGCCGGCCGGGGAACGTCAGAAGCGTCCCATGAGCATCAAGATCAGCACGATCAGCAGCACGAGGCCCAGGCCGCCGGACGGCGCGTAGCCCCAATTGCGGCTGTGGCCCCAGTGGGGCAGTGCCCCGACGAGCAGCAGGATCAGGACGATCAGCAGCAGCAGCGATATCGACATGGCTTTCTCCCTTTGTGTTTGAGCCACTTCATCGTGGCACTGCACAGCCGCCCACCGCGACAGTGAGCGCCTGAGTTCACGGTCAGGGCCTTCCTACTGCCGTGTGGGAGAACCCAAGTTTTCAGTGAGCTACTTTGGTCTTCGGTGAAAGGCCGGATAGGGCGCACGCGGGGGCGCGTGTCTACTGGCTCTTCATGGACCGGCGCAGCTTCATCGAGTCGTGCACGGCAGGCGCTGCCTGCCTGTCCCTGCCGCTCGCTTCCCTAGGAGCCGATGCGAAGGTCCGCGAATACCAGAAGGCGTTGCTGGTCGATGACCGGGGCCAGCCCATCAAGGCCTCGGCGATCGTGCCGCTCACGAACTACGTTTTCCACTATCCGTTCGTCGCGACGCCGGTGTTCCTGTTGAACCTCGGCAAGGCAGCGGGCCCGCAGGTCCTCAGCACCAAGGATCGCGATCCCTACGAGTGGCCGGGCGGCGTCGGTGCGCAGAAAAGCATCGTGGCGTTCTCCGCGATCTGCGCCCACAAGCTGGTGTATCCCACGAAGGAAGTGAGCTTCATCAGTTTTCGCCGCACGCGGGCGCAAAAAGGCGTGCAGGACGAATTGATCCATTGCTGCGCCGACCACAGCCAATACGACCCGGCCCGCGGTGCGCAGGTGATGTCGGGCCCGGCGCCGCAGCCGCTCGCGGCGGTCCTGCTCTCATACGACGCCAAGCAGGACACCTTGACGGCGCACGGCACGCTCGGCGGCGAACTCTTCGACGAGTTCTTTCGCAAGTACGACGCGAAACTGAGCCTCGACGTCGGCCCGTCCGCGCACAAGGCCGTCAATCAGGCAGTGGTGACCGAGTTGAGCCGCTTCTGCCGCAACTCCATCCAGTGTTGACGAAGGCCTACAGCTTGGCCAGCCGCTCCAGTGCGGTGTTCAGCGTCTCTTCCTTCTTCGCGAAGCAGAAGCGCACCACGCGCTGGTCGAAGCCGTCGCCGTAGAAGGCTGAGAGCGGGATGGCGGCCACGCCGATCTCGCTGGTGAGCCATTTGCAGAACTCTTCATCCTTGAGGTCGCTCACCTTTGCGATGTCGACGCACTGGAAGTAGCTGCCCTCGCTGGGCAGCAACTCGAAGCGTGTGCGCTTCAGGCCTTCGCGGAACAGGTCGCGCTTGCGCTGGTAGAAGGCCGGCAGCTGCAGGTAGGGCTGCGGGTCGGACATGTACGTCGCGAGGCCGTGCTGCACGGGTGTGTTGACGGTGAACACGTTGAACTGGTGGACCTTGCGGAACTCCGCGGTCAGTGCCTTGGGAGCGGCGACGTAGCCGACCTTCCAGCCGGTCACGTGATAGGTCTTGCCGAAGCTCGACACGATGAAAGAGCGCGCGGCCAGCCCCGGAAAGCGCGCGGCACTCTGGTGATCCTGCGCGTCGAACACCATGTGTTCGTAGACCTCGTCGCTGATCACGAAGATGTCCGTGGGCGCGAGCAGCTCCTCGAGCTTGCGCATTTCCTGCGGCGTCCACAGCGTGGCGCTCGGGTTGTGCGGGCTGTTGACGAGGATGGCGCGCGTGCGCGGGGTGATCGCCGCGGCGATCTTGTCGAAATCGGGACGGAACGAGTGCGGCACGAGAGGCACGCGAACCACCGTGCCGCCGGCCAGTTCGATGTTCGGCACGTAGCTGTCGTAGCAGGGCTCGAGCACGATGACTTCATCGCCCGGCCGCACGATCGCGAGCACCGCCGTGATGATGGCCTGCGTCGCGCCGGCAGTGATCGTCACTTCATCGGCGGGGTCGTAGCTGTGGCCGTACATGGCCTCGATCTTTGCCGCGACGGCGGCCCGAAGCTGCGGGATGCCGGCCATCGGCGGGTACTGGTTGAGTCCCTGCGTCATCGCATCCGTCACCGCCTGCACCAGGCGCGGGTCACAATCGAAATCCGGAAAGCCCTGCCCGAGATTGACAGCGCCCTTCTCGGCGGCGAGCGCCGACATGACTGTGAAGATGGTGGTGCCGACGGCGGGCAGCTTGGTGTGGACCGTTGGTGTGCGGACTGCTTCTTTCATTCGCTAGAGGTCGTAGTCGCTCGCGTGGCCGCTCATCGCCTTGCCGATCAGGTTGCGATCGAGCCGGTCGGAGAGCAGCTCCGCGAACTTGAAGACGAAATTGCGCAGGTACGCACCGCGCTTGAAGGCCACGCGCGCGAGGTTCTGCCCGAACAAGGTGCCCAGAGGACGCACCGCAAGGTCGGTGTTCGCCTCGTGGTCGCGCACCGACATCTCGGCGACGATGCCGATGCCCAGCCCGAGGCGCACGTAGGTCTTGATCACGTCGGAATCGATGGCTTCCAGCGCGATGCGCGGCTCGAGCTTTCTTTGCGCGAACGCGTGGTCGATGCGCGTGCGGCCGGTGAACGAAGGGTGGTACGTGATGATCGGCTCGGCAGCCAGGTCCTCGAGCGAGACGCGCTCCTTCTTCGCGAGCGGGTGCGACGGCGGCATCACGAGCACGTGCTGCCATTCGTAGCAGGGCAGCGTGACGAGTTCCTGGTAGTCAGAAAGCGATTCCGTCGCGATACCGATCTCGGCCACTTCGTCGATGACGTAGCGCGCGACCTGGTCGGGCGAGCCCTGGTGCAGCGTGACGTTGACCTTGGGATAAGCCTCGCGCAGTTTCGCGACCGGCAAGGGGAGCACATAGCGCGCTTGTGTGTGCGTCGTGGCGATCGAAAGCGTGCCGCTGTCCTGCGCGCTGAACTGCTCGCCGATGCGCTTGAGGTTGCCGACCTCCCGCATGATGAGCTCGATGCTCTTGATGACGTGCTGGCCGGGCTCGGTGACGCGCTTCAGCCGCTTGCCGTGGCGCGCGAAGATCTCGACGCCGAGTTCTTCTTCGAGTTCGATGATCGCTTTCGACACGCCGGGCTGGGAGGTGTGCAAGGCCTTCGCCGCTTCGGTGAGATTGAGGTTGCGGCGCACCGCCTCCTGCACGAATCGGAACTGGTGAAGGTTCATGCCGAATTTCTTCTAAGGAAGAGATTCATTATGCCCGAGCGCTTCCAGCGCATCTGCATATATGGCTATTCGATCGCGATCCCGGCGAGCAAATCCAGCAGGCGTGGGTTTTCGCCCACGGAGGGCTGCAATTCAATGGGGGTGGTGGGGTGCGCCTTGCGGCATCGTTCCACGACACGAGGCAAATCCTCGCGCGCATGCTTGCCCACGCCGAGGAACATCGGCACCACTCGAATCGAGTCGACACCGGCTTCGACAAGTTCCGTGATCGCCGTCGCGAGATCGGGCTGTTCGAGATCGAGGAAGGCGCAGCGCACTTCGACCTGCGCGCCGCCCGCCCTGATTCGCCGCGCGACGTCGTCCATCGGCTCGCGCCAATGCGGGTCGCGCGAACCGTGGCCGAACAGCACGATGGCGCGCGTCATCTTCGCAAGACCAGCCAGCCGAAAGCGCCCAGCGAGAACATCGTGTAGATCAGCCCCGGCGCCGCCGCGGTGAGCCAGGGCCGCCAGTTCTGCAAGTTGCCGATGTAGCCGAAGACGTTGTTCAGGAGGAAGAAGCTGATGCCGATCAGCACGCCGCCGAACACATAACTCGTGATGCCGCCCGCGCGGAAGTGCAAGTACGCGAAAGGCAATGCGAGGACCACCATCACCGTGCACGACAGCGGATAGAACACCTTGCGCCAGAACTCGATCTCGTAGCGCTGCGACGTCTGGCCGTTTGCCTCGAGATGCTCGATGTACTGGAACAGGTCGAGCGTGCTCATCTTGTCGGGTTTGAGCAGCGCGACCGACACCATTTCGGGCGTGATCTCGGTGGGCCACCGGTATTGCGGCATCTTCACCGTTTCGACCTTCGGCGTGTCCTGCGCGAATTCGCTGCGCTCGGCGTTTTCGAGCGACCAGGAGCCGTCTTCACCGAAGCGCCCGCGCGGCGAGTTCGTGATCGACACGAGCGAGCCGCGCGCATCCGATTCGAAAATGCGGATGTTCTGCATGTCGCCCTCGGGCGTCAGCGCGCCGACGTTGACGTTGAACGTGTGGAACGCCTGGCGCTCCTTCAGCCACGCGCCGGTCTGGCCGACACTGATGCGTCCTTCGAGGCGTGCCTTGAGCAATTGCCCCGCGCGATCGGCGGCAGGCGCGAGATAGTCGCCCGTGGCGAACGTGATGAAGGTAAACACGAGCCCGAGCAACAGCAAAGTGCGCATCGCCCGCCATGGCCCGAGGCCGCTCGTGCGCAGGATGGTGTACTCCGAGCTTTGCGCCAGCCGCGCCATCACGAAGATGGTGCCGATCAGCACCGCGATCGGAAGCAACTCGTACAGGTGGCTCGGCACCATCAGCGCGACGTACACGAACGCCTGCGTGAGGCGATAACTGCTCAGGCCGCGACCGACATTCGGCAGTTCGTCCACGAGGTCGAAGAAGAAGAACAGCGCAAGGAAGCCGACGGTCACGAAGACCACGGCGGCCAGCACTTCCCGGTAGATCAGCCGGCGGATCGTCCTCACGCGCTGGGCTCTCCCGCTGCGCGCCGCCTGGGCCGCAGCAAGGTCCAGTTGTTGTGCTGCTTGGCCAGCGCGAGGGAGGCCAGCAGGAAAACGCCCCCGTGCAGCGCCGCCATCAGCACACCGAAATTCATGCGGCCGGTTGCCACCCAGCTTTGCCCGATATTGAGCAGGTTGTAGTAGATGACGAATGCGAACAGTGCGAACACGAGGTTTCCGCTGCGCCCGCCCCGTGGGTTCACGCTGGACACGGTCACCGCGATGACGACGAAGTTGAAAGCCGCAAACGCGAGGCCGAGGCGCCAGCCGAGCTCTCCGAGGTTCACCGGCGTCGGGTCGGTGACCAGGGCCAATGTCGATTTGGTCTTCGCGGGCACGTTGTCGCGCGCCGTGATGTCGTTGGTGCCGACGCGCGCGAGGTATTCCTCGAACTCGCTGACGCGGATTTCCTTCGGGCCGCTCGTGGGGGCCTCCATGCGCTGGCCGTTTCCCAGCTGCAGGAACTGGCTGGTGCCGACGTCGACGATGCGCCCGCTGCGCGCGGTGGTCACGCTTTCGCGGCCGTGTTCGTTGGTGGAAATGAAGATGTTCTTGCCGGACTTGTTGTCGGGCGTGTCCTTGTCCAGGAAGAACACGCGCGTGCCGCTTGCGGATTCCTGGAACTGGCCGGGCGCGACACGTTCGAGGTCGCCGCGCTTGCCGTAACGGTCCTTGAGCTCCTGGGTCTGGCCGTTGGCCCACGGCCAGATCACGAGCGCGAGCGCCGCGACGACCAGCAGGATGGGCCACGCAAAACGGAAGAGGGGGCCGAGGAACGCCGACAGTCCCCGGCCCGCGCCGAACCAGATCACCGTTTCGCTGTCGCGGTACATGCGCGAGAGCGTGCCGACGATGGCGATGAAAAGCGACAGCGTGAGCAGCGGCGGCATGTAGCCGATGACCGTGTAGCCCATGACCATCATGATGTCCTCGGGGCTCACGGTGCCGCGCGTCGCGAGGCTGAGCGTGCGCACAAGGGTCATGGTCATCACGATCGTCACGAGGACGACCAGCGTCGCCCCGAAACTGCGGGCCAGCTCCTTGCGCAGTGACGAATGGAATAACATCGCGCGTTCGAACATACCTACAAGAGACGACGATTATGGACTTCCAGCTCAAGACCCTGGATACCGCGGGCGCGGCGCGCGAAAAATGCGATGCGCTCGTGTTCGTGGTTCCCGACGGCTACAAGCCCGGCAAGGAC
Organism: Ramlibacter sp.; assembly: GCA_035526975.1. Classification (GTDB taxonomy): domain Bacteria; phylum Pseudomonadota; class Gammaproteobacteria; order Burkholderiales; family Burkholderiaceae_C; genus Ramlibacter. The sequence continues at coordinate 5,829 of DATLBJ010000217.1, read as the reverse complement.
GCACTGTCCAGGCTCGCCGCCAACGCCATCAAGGCGGGCGACCTCGAGACGAAATCAGGAAAGCTCCTGCAAGCCTACCGGCCCGCGGGCGTGAACGCCGCGCGCGTGATCCTCGCCGGCGCGGGCGATGGCTCTGCGCGTCGTGTACAGGCGTCCATCTGCGCCGCGATCGGTTCGCTGCGCGCGACAAAGACCGTCAAGCGCGTTGTCGTCGTGCTTCCGCGCAATGCGTCCGGCGAAGCGGTGCGTGCAGCGGTCACTGGAACAGCCGAATCCGCGTATGTCTACGTCACGACCAAATCCAAGCCCGATGCGCGCGCGATCGAACGCGTGACCATCGGCGTGGCCGATGCAAAGGCCATGCAGGATGCCTTCCGCGTTGCCAAGGGCACCGCTGCAGGCATCGAGTTCGCGCGCGAACTCGGCAACCTGCCCGCCAACGTCGCGACACCCACTCGCCTCGGCGAGGAAGCGAAGCAGCTGGCCAAGGAGCACGGCTTCGGGTGCGAAGTGCTCGGACCGAAGGAGATCGCCAAGCTCGGAATGGGTGCGCTCATCGCCGTGGCGCAAGGCTCCGAGGAGCCAGCGCGATTCATCGTCCTCGAATACAAGGGCGGCGCGCCGAACCAGGCACCTGTCGTGCTGGTCGGCAAGGGCATCACGTTCGACACGGGCGGCATCTCGATCAAGCCGGCACCAGAGATGGACGAGATGAAATTCGACATGAGCGGCGCGGGCAGCGTGCTGGGCACCTTCCGCGCGCTCGGCGCGCTGAAGCCGCGCATCAATGTGGTCGGCCTGGTCCCCACGTGCGAGAACATGCCCGACGGCCGCGCGGTGAAACCCGGCGACATCGTGACTTCGATGAGCGGCCAGACGATCGAGATCCTCAACACGGACGCCGAAGGCCGCCTGATCCTGTGCGACGCGCTGGCCTATGCCGAGCGCTACAAGCCAAGCTGCGTGGTCGACATCGCCACGCTGACGGGCGCATGCGTGGTCGCATTGGGCTTCGTGCGCAGCGGCCTGTTCTCGCCGGACGATCGCCTTGCGCAGGAACTGCTCGCGGCCGGCGAAGCGTCGAACGACGTTGCGTGGCGCATGCCGCTGGACGACGAGTACGCCGAAGGCCTGAAGACGAACTTCGCGGACGTCGCGAACGTCACCGGCGGGCGCTGGGGCGGTGCGATCACCGCCGCGAAATTCCTCCAGCGCTTCACCGCCAAGTACCCGTGGGCCCACCTCGATGTCGCGGGCACGGCGTCGAAGGGCGGCGCGCAGAAGGGCTCGACGGGACGCCCTGTCGGGCTCCTGATGCAGTTCCTGCTCTCGCGCGAGTCCGAGGCTGCGCCCGTGGCCAAAGGCAAGCGCGCGGCTGCACGCTGACACGTGACCGGCGTCGAGTTCCACTTCAATGCGCCCGACAAGGTCGGCTACGCTTGCCGCTTGCTGCGAAAGGCCACCACCAAAGGCGTGAAAGTGGCGGTAACGGCCGACTCGCGCTTCCTGCGCGAGCTGGACACCGTGCTGTGGACGTTCGAGCCGCTCGAGTTCATCCCGCATTGCCTGTCGAATGCGCCGGCGCAAGTCGTCGATGCGACGCCCATCCTGCTGTGCGAAGACGCGCGTACGTCCTTGCACCATGACGTCCTCGTGAATCTCGGCACGGAAGTGCCCGAAGGATTCGAGCGATTCGAGCGGCTGATCGAGGTCGTGACCCTCGACGAGGGCGATCGCGCGACGGCCCGTGGCCGCTGGCAGCACTACAAGGCGCGCGGCTACGACATCAAGCGCGTGGACCTCGAGCTGAAAGAAGCATGATGGCCGTGCGCACGCCGCCCAAATTCGTGCCGACGCTCACCGAAGTCGTGCGCAGCGGCGTTTCGTCCGCGAAGGCCGAAGGCGGCCTCACGCAGGACCAGCTCGTCGCGCGCGTGATGCAGCGCGTGGACCTCACGCTCGATCGCAAGTTGCGAGAAGCAATCGCTGCCACCGTCCTGGAGCAGACCCGCGCCCTCGGCCCCATCCTGCGCGAGGAAATCGAGCTGGTCGTGCGCGACGCCGTGTCGCAGGCCTTCGCGGAAGAACTCGCGCCGCCCCAGAAATCGCGCAAGTGACACCGGGTGCGGGTTATCCCGTTGGCCGGAACCGCGCCCGAAGGCGTTTCCCCTATGGCCCGGGTGCGTAAATTGCGATATGTTCGCGCCCGTTGAGTCCACAAGATTCTCAACCCTTTCCCTTACCTCTGGAGGTTCTCCCTATGCAAATGAAATACAAGTTGACGGTGGCTGCTGCCATCGCCGCCATCGCGGGCATCGCATCCGCCCAGGACGCCGTGGTGAAGATCGGCCACGTCGCACCGATGTCGGGTCCGCAGGCCCACTATGGCAAGGACAACGAAAACGGCGTGCGCATGGCGATCGAGGACCTCAATGCAAAGGGCGTCACGATCGCCGGCAAGAAGGTGAAGATCGAGATCCAGGCCGAAGACGACGCAGCCGACCCGAAGCAGGGCACGGCCGCCGCGCAAAAGCTGTGCGACGCGAAAGTCGCCGGCGTCGTGGGCCACCTGAACTCCGGCACCACCATCCCCGCCTCGAAGATCTACAACGAGTGCGGCATCCCCCACGTCACCGGCGCGGCGACCAACCCGGCCCTGACGAAGCCCAACTACAACACGACGTTCCGCATCATCGCGAACGACAACGCGCTGGGTTCGGCGTTGGCCCTGTATGCGGCCGACAAGCTGAAGTTGAAGAAGGTCGCCGTCATCGATGACCGCTCGGCCTACGGCCAGGGTGTCGCCGAGATCTTCGCCGCGACGGCGAAGACCAAGGGCATCCAGATCGTCGACCAGCAGTACACGAACGACAAGGCCACCGACTTCATGGCGATCCTGACCGCCATCAAGGCCAAGAACCCCGACGCCATCTTCTACGGCGGCATGGACACGCAAGGCGGCCCGATGCTGCGCCAGATGGAGCAGCTGGGCATGACGAACGTCAAGTTCTTCGGCGGCGACGGCATCTGCACGGCGGAAATTGCCAAGCTCTCGGGCGGCTCGAAGACACTCGGCAACACGATCTGCGCGGAAGGCGGCGCGTCGCTCGGCAAGATGCCTGGCGGCACGGCATGGAAGACGCGCTACGACGCCAAGTACCCCAACCAGTTCCAGGTGTACAGCCCGTACACGTACGACGCGACGGGCCTGCTGGTGGACGCGATGGTGCGCGCCGGCTCCACGGACCCGAAGAAGTACATCCCCGAGCTGAAGAAGGCCAACTACAAGGGCGTCACGGGCACGATCCAGTTCGAGGCCAATGGCGAACTGAAGAACGCCGCGACGACGCTGTACACGTACAAGGACGGCAAGAAGACGCCGCTCGAATAAAGCAGTCACGCCAAGAAAAAAGGCCGCCTCCGGGCGGCCTTTTTGTTTCCGTGATTCACGTCTCGTTTCGGGGGCGCGCCGACGCGGCGTGTAGGTTCGCCGCGCCGGATGGCGTCAGCCGTCTCCTACAACCCGCACAGGTGCTGGCTCTCCGGCTCATGGTGAATTTTCACGCGTTGTAGCCAGCCATTCCAACCAGTAATCTCTGCGGGTTGTTGCCGAGCACAGGCAGGCCCATCCATTGGGCGAACCGGAGAATAAGCATGGAAGTAGTTGCGAAGCTGCCGACGGCGGACCAGCGTGACAGCGAGATGAAGCAGTTGCTCAAGGCCCTCAGCGCGTTCAGGCGCGGTGAAGCGGGCGTGACGCTGCCCACAGAATGGGACGGCGTCTACGGCAAGATCGCCACCGAATTCAATGAGCTCACATCGCAGGCGGCGCGGACGTCGCAGCGCCTGCGTTCGCTCGATCCCGCGAGCCGCAGCACCGCCAAGGCGAACCGGCGAATGCCGGACGACAAGCTCACGGGCTTCTGGCAGCAGGACGTCGCCGCGGTCAACGGCATCCTCGACCACTGCGAAGTCGTGTCGGCGCAGACACGCACTTTGCTCACTGCGCTCACCGACCTGAAGAAGGGCAATCACGAGGCGCAGTTGCCGCAGGACTGGCAAGGCGTCTACGGCAAGGTTGCCGATGCATTCAACGACGTGGTCTATGCGAACCTGCACATGACGCAGGAGCTCTCGCGGCTTTCGCGCGTGGTCGGCAAGGAAGGCAAGCTCAAGGAGCGCGCGGCCGTGCCGGGGGCGAGCGGCTTCTGGCGCGACAGCGCCGAATCGATCAACTCGCTGATCTCCGACCTGGTCCACCCCACTTCCGAAGTGGCGCGCGTGATCGGCGCGGTGGCGCAAGGCGACCTGGGCAAGCAGATGGCGCTGGAGGCGGACGGCCGGCCGCTCGAAGGCGAGTTCCTTCGCACCGCGATGATCATCAACAAGATGGTGGACCAGCTTCGCTCGTTCGCATCCGAAGTGACGCGCGTGGCGCGTGAAGTGGGAACCGAAGGCAAGCTGGGCGGCCAGGCCGACGTGCAAGGTGTGGCCGGCACGTGGAAGGACTTGACCGACTCCGTGAACTTCATGGCGTCGAACCTCACCGCGCAGGTGCGGAACATTGCCGACGTGACGAAGGCCGTGGCTGCCGGGGACTTGTCCAAGAAGATCACGGTGGACGTGAAGGGCGAAATCCTCGAGCTGAAGAACACGATCAACACGATGGTGGACCAGCTGTCGTCGTTCGCATCGGAAGTGACACGCGTGGCACGCGAAGTGGGTACGGAAGGCAAGCTCGGGGGCCAGGCCGATGTGCAAGGCGTGGCCGGGACGTGGAAGGACCTGACCGACAACGTGAACTTCATGGCCTCGAACCTCACGGGCCAGGTGCGAAACATCGCCGACGTGACGACCGCCGTGGCCGCCGGTGACTTGTCCAAGAAGATCACCGTGAACGTGAAGGGCGAGATCCTCGAGCTGAAGAACACGATCAACACGATGGTGGACCAGCTTCGTTCGTTCGCATCGGAAGTGACGCGTGTCGCTCGCGAGGTGGGTACTGAAGGCAAGCTGGGCGGCCAGGCCGACGTACCCGGCGTGGCCGGCACGTGGAAGGACTTGACCGACTCGGTGAACTACATGGCCTCGAACCTCACGGGCCAGGTGCGGAACATCGCCGCCGTGACCAAGGCCGTGGCGGCCGGTGACTTGTCGAAGAAGATCACGGTGGAAGTGAAGGGCGAAATCCTGGAGTTGAAGGCCACGATCAACACCATGGTGGACCAGCTGCGTTCGTTCGCTTCGGAAGTGACGCGTGTGGCTCGCGAAGTGGGTACCGAAGGCAAGCTGGGTGGCCAGGCCGACGTGCAAGGCGTGGCCGGCACGTGGAAGGACCTGACCGACAACGTGAACTTCATGGCCGGCAACCTCACGGCGCAGGTGCGGAACATCGCGGACGTGACGAAGGCCGTTGCCGCCGGTGACCTCTCCAAGAAGATCACCGTGGAGGTGAAGGGCGAGATCCTCGAGCTGAAGAACACCATCAACACCATGGTGGACCAGCTGCGTTCGTTCGCATCGGAAGTGACGCGTGTGGCTCGCGAAGTGGGTACCGAAGGCAAGCTGGGCGGACAGGCCGACGTGCAAGGCGTGGCCGGCACATGGAAGGACCTGACCGACAACGTGAACTTCATGGCCGGCAACCTGACGGCGCAGGTGCGGAACATCGCGGACGTGACGACCGCCGTGGCTGCGGGTGACCTCTCGAAGAAGATCACCGTGGACGTGAAGGGCGAGATTCTCGAGCTGAAGAACACCATCAACACGATGGTGGACCAGCTGCGGTCGTTCGCCTCCGAAGTGACGCGCGTGGCCCGCGAAGTGGGC
>DATLBJ010000216.1:0-11932 GCA_035526975.1 Ramlibacter sp. | reverse complement strand
GAAATTGAAGAAGAAGCACAGCGCCAGCACCCCGATGGCGCGGGCGGGGGCGGTGGGCTCGGCCGTGGCCGCGTTCCTTGACATGGACAAAGTGTACTTGTCCATGAACCATAATGCGAGCCGGGAACCTCAACACCAGAGGGATTTGTAGCCATCGCGTAGGGCCAAATGGTTTTCCCGGTGTACGATTTGTTCAAGTGGGTGAATAATCGCCCCTTCAATCCAGGAGCGCAGTCGCCGCATGGGACCCCTACACGGAATCCGGATCATCGACATGACGTCGGTGCTCATGGGCCCTTTCGCCTCGCAGGCCCTCGGCGACATGGGCGCCGACGTGGTCAAGATCGAGCCGCCGCAAGGCGACCTCGTGCGCCAGATCGGCCCCGCCCGCCACGATGCGATGGGCCCCATCTTCCTCAACACCAACCGCAACAAGCGCAGCGTCGTGCTCGACCTCAAGCAGCCCGCCGGCGTGCAGGCACTCAAGCGTCTGCTCGAAGATGCGGACGTGCTGATGTACAACGTGCGCCCGCAAGCGATGGCGCGCCTGGGTCTCGACTACGAAACGGTCACGGCGATCAATCCGCGCATCGTGTACGCCGGTGTGTTCGGCTTCGGCCAAGACGGCCCGTACGCCGCGCGTCCTGCCTATGACGACTTGATCCAGGGCGCGGCCACGCTGCCATACCTCATCGCGCGTGCCGCGGGCGGCATCCCGCGCTATGTGCCGACGGCGATGGCCGACCGCATCGTGGGCCAGACCGCCGTGGGCGCGATCCTCGCGAGCATCATTGCGCGCGACCGCACCGGCCGCGGCGATCGCGTCGACGTGCCGATGTTCGAAACCATGGTGGCGTTCGTGCTGGGCGACCATCTGGGCGGCCTCACGTACGAGCCGCCCCTCGACGGAGGCGGCTACGCGCGGCAGCTCTCCCCCGAGCGCCGTCCCTATGCCACGCGCGACGGCTACATCTGCGCGCTGGTCTACAACGACAAGCAGTGGGAAGGTTTCCTCAAAGGAATCGGCCGCGAATCGCAGTTGAAGGACGACGAGCGCTTTGCCACCTTCGCCAACCGCTCGCGCAACATCGACCACGTGTACGGCTGGCTGTCGAAGGTGTTCGAGGAGCGCACCACCGATGAGTGGATGCGCCTGCTCGAAAAGGCCGATGTGCCGTTCATGCCCATGCACGACCTGCAAAGCGTGCTGAAGGATCCGCACCTGGAGGCCACCGGCTTTTTCCAGACCGTCGAGCATCCGAGCGAAGGCGCGATCCGGATGATGCGCATGCCGATGACATGGAGCAACAACACCGCCGATGCGCCGCGCCCCACGCCGCAGCTCGGCGAACACACGAGCGAAGTCCTGCGCGAGGCCGGCTTCGCGCAGGCCGACATCGACGCCTTGCTCTCCAGCGGCGCGGCCAGGCAGGGGGCGGGCGCATGAGCCGCGCGGGCCCGCTCGCCGGAATTCGCGTCGTCGAATTCGCCGGCATCGGGCCGGGCCCGCTCGCAGGCATGCTGCTGGCCGACCTCGGGGCCGAAGTCATCCGGCTCGATCGCGTCGAGCCCAGCGGCCTGGGCATCGAGCGTCCGCCCCAATTCGACCTGATGTTGCGCGGCAAGCGCACGCTGAAGGTCGACCTGAAGAAACCCGAAGGCGTCTCGCTTGCCCGCGCACTGGTCGCGAAGGCCGATGCACTGATCGAAGGCTTCCGCCCGCAGACGATGGAACGCATCGGGCTGGGCCCCGATGTTTGCCTCATGGACAACCCGCGCCTGGTCTACGGCCGCGTGACGGGCTTCGGCCAGGATGGCCCGCTCTCACTCGCAGCCGGGCACGACATCAACTACATCGCGCTCACTGGCGCGCTGCATGCCATCGGGCGCGCGAATGGCGAGCCGACGCCGCCGCTGAACCTGCTCGGCGACTACGCGGGCGGCACCATGTTCCTGGTGTTCGGCATGGTCAGCGCGATGCTGCATGCGCGCATCAGCGGCCATGGCCAGGTGGTCGATGCCGCGATGGTCGAAGGCGTGAATGCGTTGATGGCCCCGTTCCACGGCTTGCACGCGGCGGGCATTCACGACGGTGCGCGCGGCACCAATTTGCTGGACTCCGGCGCGCCGTACTACGACGTGTACCGCTGCGCCGACGGCGAATACATCTCCATCGCGCCGATCGAAAAGAAGTTCCGCAGCGTGCTCGTCGACAAGCTTCGCGCCGCGGGAGCGAATGTCGAGGGCCTGCCGGATTTCGACGACCGCTGCGCGTGGCCGCAACTGCGCAGCCGCTTCACGGCGATCTTCGCCCAGCGCACGCGCGACGAATGGTGCGCCGCCCTGGAGGGCAGCGACGCGTGCTTCGCCCCGGTGTTGTCGCCGAAGGAAGCCGCGCAACATGCTCATCAGCAATCGCGCGGAGCGTTCATCGACGTCGACGGTGTGACGCAACCGGCTCCCGCACCGCGCTTCTCACGCACGCCTGCGGGCCGCCCGGCTGCGCCCGGCCGTGACGGTGACGCGCGCGAATGGGCCCGCGCCTGGGGCGTGGACATCCAATAGAAATTGAGAGACCGAATGGCCGGATTGCACTACGAAGATTTCACTGCCGGGCAGGAGTTCACACACCCCTGGTCGCGCACGGTAACCGAGATGGACAACACACTGTTCAGCTTGCTCACGATGAACCCGCAGCCGCTGCACATCGATGCGCACTTCTCCGCCAACACGGAGTGGGGACAACGCCTGTTCAACAGCCTGTACACACTGGGCATACTGGTCGGCATGACGGTGAACGACACGACGTTGGGCACCACCATCGCCAACCTCGGCATGAGCGACGTGCGCTTTCCCAAGCCCGTGTTCCACGGCGACACGCTGCGTGCGCGCACGCAGGTGGTCTCCGTGAGGGACAGCAGGTCGCGGCCGGAGGCCGGGCTGGTGGAGTTCCAGCACACGGCGCTGAACCAGCGCGATGAAGTGGTGGCGGTGTGCACGCGCACCGCCCTGATGAAAAGGAGACCTGCTTGAACACGCCGATCGCCGCGCCCGCGGACGGGGCGCCCGTTGCCGACCGTGGCGCCTATTTCCAGTCGCGGCGCGGGGTCGACGCCATCGACGCCGTGCTGGTCACCATCGGCTCGCTGATGCTGTTTGCGCTGATGTGCCTGGTGGTGGCCGACGTCTCGCTGCGCTACATCTTCAATTCGCCCCTGCAGTGGTCGTACGAGGTGATCACGAATTACCTGATGCCGGGGCTGTTCTTCCTGGCCGTGTCGGACACGCTCAAGTCGCACTCGCATGTGGCGGTGGACATCGTGCACAACTACATCAAGCCGAAGACGCGCTACGTGCTGCAGGCGATCGTTTCGGTCGTCGCGGTGCCGGCGTTCGCGGTCACCACCTGGTACTCCGCGATCGTCACGCTGAATGACTTCGAGACCCGTGCGACGTCGACCAGCGGCCTGCCCGTGCTGACGTGGACGCTGGACCTGTTCCTGCCGATCGGTTTCGGGCTGCTGACGATCCGCCTGTTCCTCGACGCGATCGGATACATCATGACTTTGTCGTCGGGCCGCGCCGTGCTGGCGCTTCCGCCGATCTCCGGCACCGAAGGCGCCGAGGAGGGCGCGGAATGACACCGGCAATCATCACCGCCCTGCTGTTCATCCTGCTCGCGATGGGCATGCCCGTCGCGTTCACCCTGATCGCCACCGGAAGCCTGGGCCTGTACCTCATCGGCGGCTGGGACGCCGTCGTGGGCGTGCTCACCACGACGCCGCTGTCGAGCGCCGCGTCCTACGAAATGATTTCCGTGCCGCTGTTCATCCTGATGGCGGAGTTCGTGATCCTCTCGGGGGTTGCCGACAACCTGTTCAAGTGCGCGGCGACATGGGTCGGCCGCGTGCCCGGTGGATTGGGCATGGCAACGGCGCTCGCCGGCGCGGGCTTCGGCGCGATCTCCGGCTCGAGCACGGCATCGGCCGCGACGCTGTCGTCGACGACGATGCCCGCGATGCTCAAGCAAGGCTACGACCCCAAGCTTGCCGGCGGCGTCGTCGCGATCTCGGGCACGCTGGCCATGCTGATCCCGCCGTCGATTGCGCTGGTGCTGTACGGGATCATCGCGGACGTGAGCATCAGCGCGCTGCTGATCGGCGGCGTGATCCCCGGCCTGCTCGTCACGCTCGTGATCATGGGCACGGTCTACGTGCTGGTGCTGATCAACCCCGAGTCGGCGCCGCGAGGCCGCTCGTACACGATGCGCGAGAAGTTCCAGTCGCTGAAGGTCGTGGGGCCGATGGTGTTCCTGTTCATGGCCGTCACCGGGGTGATCTACACCGGTGTCGCCACGCCGACGGAAGCGTCGGGCCTCGGTGCGTTCGGGGCATTCCTGATCGCCCTGAAGGAGCGCAAGGTCAACCGCGCGAGCCTCAGGAAGGCACTGGTGCACGCGTCGCACGCCAGTTGCATGATCATCATGATCATCGTGTGCGCGAAGGTCTTCGGCTACTACTTCACGCTGACGCAAGCCACGCAGGCCCTCGTGCAATGGGTCGGCGACCTGCATGTGCACCGCATGTGGGTCATGGTGTTCATCCTGTTCGGCTACCTGGTGCTCGGCTGCCTGATGGACCAGGTTGCCATCCTGATCCTCACCGTGCCGATCGTGCTGCCGCTGGTGAAGTCGCTCGGCTTCGATCCCGTGTGGTTCGGCGTCGTCGTGATCGTGATGGCCGAAGTGGGGCTGGTCACGCCCCCCGTGGGCCTGAACGTCTTCGTCGTCGCACGATATGCCAAACGCCCACTCGCCGAAATCTTCGGCGGCGTGTGGCCGCATGTGTTCAGCCACCTCGTGCTGCTGGCCTTCATGGTCGCGTTCCCCGCGATCATCCTGTGGCTGCCGGCGCAGATGTCGCCCTGATTTTTTCGTTCACCTTTCACCTGCAACAGAAGGAATTTCCATGAAGCTGATTGCCACGACGGTCGCCATTGCCGCGAGCGCACTGTTTGCCGCCGCACCTGCGTCTGCGCAGAGCACCAAGATCAAGATCGCCGACTCGTTCCCCGCCGGTCACTACCTGCCCAAGTACTTCACCACGCCGATGATGGAGCGCCTGAAGGCCAGCCCCAACGCGAAGGGCTACGAGTTCGAGTACTACCCCGCCGAGCAGATGGGCAAGGCAAAGGACTTCCTGTCGCTGACGCAATCGGGCGTGATCGACATCGCATACGTCGCACCGGGCTTCGTGTCCGACAAGATGCCGCTGTCGGTGGTGTCGGAACTGCCGCTTCCCTTCAGCGGCTCCTGCCAGGCGACGCTCGCGTATTGGAACCTCGCCAAGCCCGGCGGCATCCTGGACAAGAAGGAGTTCGCGCCCAATGGCGTGCGCCTGCTGTTCACCATCGTGCTGCCGCCCTACCAGGTCATCACGCGCAAGCCGTTCGCCAACCTGAAGGAAATCGAAGGCATGAAGATCCGCGCCTCCGGCTCCGCGAAGGAACTCCTGCTGAAGAAGCTGAAGGCCGTGCCCGTGCTGATGCCGACGCCCGAGGTGTATGAGTCGCTGTCGCGCGGCACCATCGACGGTGTGCTCTTCCCGTTCAACAGCCTGGCCCCGTACGACATCGACAAGCTGTCGAAGACCGGCACCATCGGCTCCAACTTCGGGTCGTTCGTCGCCAATTGGGTCATCAGCGAAAAGCGCTTCCAGTCGTTGCCGCCCGCGATGCAGAAGGAGCTGACCGCCATCGGCGAAGACTTCACGAAGAGCACGTGCAAGCAAGTGGAGAAGGACGAAGCCGGCGACATCGAGAAGACGAAGACCGCGGGGGTCAAGCTCACGCCGCTGTCCAAGGCCGACCAGGATGCGCTCATGCACGCCGCGACGGAAGTCGCCAACGAGTGGGCGCAGAACCTCGACCGCCGCGGCAAGTCGGGCACCGAAGTGCTGAATGCTTTCAAGGCAGGCCTGGGCATCAAGTAAGCAGCACCGCATGATCGAAACGTTGACGTTGCAGCCGCTGCCGCCCGATGCGGAAGCGCTGCGGGCGCCCGTGCGTGACTTCCTCGATCAAGCGCTCGCGGGCATGGCGCCCGAATTGCGCGCCCGGTCGTGGCTCGGCTTCGATGCCGGGTTCAGCCGCGCGCTGGGGCAGAAGGGATGGATCGGGCTCGCACTGCCCCCGGAATACGGCGGCGGCGGGCGCGACTGGTTCGCGCGCTTCGTGCTGGTCGAAGAACTCCTCGCGCGCGGCGCACCCGTGTCGGCGCACTGGATCGCGGAGCGCCAGAGCGGCCCGCTGATCCTTCGCTACGGTACGGAAGAACAGAAGCGCTTCCACTTGCCGCGCATCTGCCGCGGTGAATCGTTCTTCGCCATCGGCATGAGCGAGCCGCAAGTCGGTTCGGACCTTGCAAGCGTGCGCACGCGCGCCACGCGCACGTCCACGGGTTGGCGCCTCAATGGCCAGAAGATCTGGACCACGAACGCGGACCATTGCCACTTCATGATTGCGCTGGTGCGCACGTCGGGCACCCCCGAGGACAGGCAAAAGGGCCTGTCGCAATTCATGTTCGACCTGAAGACGCCGGGCATCACGATCCGCCCGATCGAGGACCTGAGCGGCGACAGGCATTTCTGCGAAGTCTTCTTCGACAACGTCGACCTGCCGGAAGACGCGATCATCGGCGAAGAAGGCGCGGGCTGGCAGCAGGTCACGGCCGAACTCGCTTACGAACGCAGCGGCCCCGAGCGGCTGTATTCCAGCATCGTGCTGTTCGACCAGTGGCTCACGCACTTGCGCAAGCACGGTGCCGGCGACGCGTCGGCTGCGCTCGCCGGTCGCATCACGTCGCATCTCGCCGCGTTGCGTTCAATGTGCGTCGGCGTGGCTGCACGGCTGGTGGCCGGAGGCAGCCCGATGACGGAAGCGTCGGTGGTGAAGGACCTGGGCACCGAGCTCGAGCAATTCATTCCGGTGGCGTTGGCCGATGCCATCGCGAGTTCGCCGGAGCCGGCTTCGCCGTCGCTGCTGCGCACGCTGGCGTACATCACGCAATTCGCCCCGACGTTTTCACTGCGCGGCGGCGCGCGCGAAGTGCTGCGCGGGGTCATCGCGCGGGGACTGGGCCTGAGATGAACGAATTCGTGGAACCTTTCGAGCGGCTGCTGGCCGATGCCAGCACGCCGCAAGTGGTGCGTGCCATCGAAGCCGGGAGCTCGCCGGACAAGTTGTGGAGCGCGCTCGATGCCTCGGGCTTTGCCGATGCGCTCGTGCCCGAAGCGCAAGGGGGCTTCGGGCTCGCATTGCCGCAGGTCTTCGGATTGCTGCGGGTCGCCGGCCGCCATGTGCTGCCCGTGCCGTTCGGCCACACGCTGTTCGCGCGCTCCATGCTGGCGCAGTCGTCGGCCCAGGTGCCACGCGGCCCGATCGCAATCGCGGCCCGCGCTGACGAAGAAAACGGCCTCATCGTTTGCCCCAACACACCGTTCGCTTCGGTTGCGGAGTGGATCGTGGCGCCGCTGCGCGACCGTTGGCTATTGCTGCCGAAGTCGCGGGCGCGCTCCACACCGAGCGGCATCGAGGGCAGCCTGCACGCCGACCTCGAATGGGAGTCGGCAAGCAGCGCGTCATTTACCTCACGCGCGGCCATACCGTGGCATCACGCCGGCGCGGTCGTCGCCGCAGCGAACATTGCCGGTGCCCTGGAACGCGCGTTCGAGATGACGCTGCAGTTCGCGAACGACCGCGTCCAGTTCGGCCGCTCCATCGGCAAGTTCCAGGCAATCCAGCACCAGCTCGCCGTGATGGCCGAGAACGTCGCTGCAGCGCGCATGGCCGCCGAGATGGGCTGTGACGCCGAAGCCGCATGGCCCAAGCCGCTGCGCGCTGCCGTGGCAAAGGCGCGCGCGAGCGAAGCCGTTGCGCTCGTCGCTCCCCTGGCGCACGCGATCCATGGCGCCATCGGCATCACCGCGGAACTGGACTTGCAGCTGTACACGCGCCGGCTGCACGACTGGCGCGCGGACTTCGGGTCCGAACGCATCTGGAACACCTTCCTCGGCCGGACGCTGCTCGCGAGCGGCGAGGCCACGCTCGACTTCATGCGCACTGAACTGCTACCGACATGAGCCCATCCGACAAACCCTTCCTCCTCTACGAACAAGCGGGGGCCGTGGTCACCCTGACCATGAACTCGCCCGAGACTCGCAACGTGCTCACCGGCAACACGGCGCCACAGGCGTTCGTCGATGCTTGCGCGCGCATCGCGGCCGATCCGTCCGTCCGCGTGGTGATCCTCACCGGCGCCGGCACGGCGTTCTCTGCCGGCGGGAACCTGAAGCACATGCAGGAGATGTTCGACGACTCGCCGGCAAAGCTGCGCGAGTGGTATCGCAACGGTGTGCAGCGCCTGGCGAACGCCGTCTTCAATCTCGAGGTGCCGATGATCGCGGCCGTGAACGGCCACGCGATCGGTGCGGGCTGCGACCTCACGACGATGTGCGACATCCGCATCGCGTCCGAGAGTGCAACGTTCGCGGAAAGCTTCGTCAAAGTCGGGCTGATTCCCGGCGACGGCGGCGCATGGCTGCTGCCGCGCGTGGTCGGCATGTCCAAAGCGGCGGAGATGTCATTCACCGGCGACTCGCTCACGGCGCAGGAAGCGCTCGCGTGCGGGCTCGTGTCGAAGGTCGTTCCCGCCGACAACCTGATGGCCGAAGCGCGCTCGCTCGCTGGGCGAATCGCCGCGAACCCGGGCGGGGCGCTGCGCATGGCGAAACGCTTGTTGCGCGAAGGCCAGCACCTGCGCCTGGACGGCATGCTGGAAATGGCGGCGAGCCTGCAGGCGCTCGCGCACAAGACCCCGTATCACGTCGAAGCGGTGAATGCCTTCGTCGACAAGCGCAAACCCGATTTCACGGGCATGTGAAGGGCTCAGGTGGGCGCGTGCAACGGCTGCAGGAACCCTTCCAGCGGTGCCAGCCAGTCGGCGCCCGCACGCAGCTGCGCAGGCACGCTGGCCGCGTCGCGCGCAATGACGATGCGGTCCTCGGCAACGAGGCGCGTCGTGACCGCGGGATCGATCTCTTCGCTGCCGACCGTGTAGCGGTTGCGCCCATCGGCGCCGGTGATGCGCTGCACGTGCTCGCCGATCGCGACCGGCACGCCGGTGCGCAATTCGCTCCAGACATCGCTGCGGCCATCGGGGTCGAGCTTGCCGACCTCGTGATAGGCGGGATGGCCGGGCAGCACCGGCTGCATACCGCTCGCGGACATCGACAACCGCGGCAACACCTTCTCGACAGTGCGCGGGGACGCGGCCCATTCGCCGAGCGCTTTCACATCGCCGAAAGGCCGCACGGCCTCGAGCATTGCGCGGGTGGGCGTCATCAGGCGGCGCGCGTTCGTCGGGGCCAGCGCCTCGGCCGGCGCGATCCACACATGGTCGAGCGTTTCGCCCGCATCGTGCATCGCGGTCTGCTGCTGCGGCGCGATGGCCAGGTAGAAGCGCGTGTCGAAGCGCTTGGCGCGGCCTGCGGGCGTGAGCCAGTGGCCGATGAAGTGCAGCCGCTCAGGCACGAGGCGCAGGTTGAATCGCTGGCAGATGTCGGCGAGCGTGCACTTGCCGTCCTTCAGCTCGTGACGCAGCGCCGCGAGTTGCGCGCCCGGCTCGCCTTCGAGCGAAACGAAGTCGCCCTTTGCATCGGTAGCGAAGAGGATGCCGGATTCCTCGAAGGCTTCGCGGATCGCCGCGACGCGGAACGCGTCGTCACCGTACTCGCGGTCGCCCGGATCGATCAGTCCGCCGGGGAACACCCACGCTCCGCTGTTGTGGTCGCCGCGCTCGGCGCGTTGCAGCAAAAGGACCTCGAGACTTCCGCCGGCCGGTGCGGCGCGAACCACGACGACCGTGGCCGCATCACGCGGGACTGCCGGGCTCATCGCGCACCCTTGTCATTGTTCACATACATGAACAGATTGTACGTATGTATGGACATCACAGTCAAGAACGGGTACCCTTCCCCACCATGATCCGCTCCCTTTTCTTCGCGCCGGCGAACCGACCCGACCTCGTCCTGAAATTCCCGCGCTTCGGCGCCGACTGCTGTGTCATCGACCTCGAAGACGGCACGCCCAATCGCGAGAAGGAAAAGGCCCGCGGCATGCTGCGCGATACGGTGTCGCAAGTGCGCGCGGCCGGCCTCAAAGGGATGCTCACCGTGCGCGTGAACGTGCCCGCATCGGCCCACTACCTTGCCGACATCGAAGCGGCGCTGGCTTGCGACGTCGACGGCATCGTGATCCCGAAGCTTGAAGATCCCGAGCAGGCGTTTCCTGCCGTGCACTGGATGCGCCGCCTCGACACCGGTGCGCCGCGCGCCAAGCCCCGCACCATCGTCGGCGGGATCGAATCGGTTCGCGGTGTGCTCAATGCAGTCGCGATCTGCGACAACACGCCGTGCATGGGTTCGGTCTATTTCGGCGCCGAGGATTACGCCGCCGACATTGGCGGCCGCCGCACGCCGCGCGGCGACGAGGTCTACACCGCGCGGTCGTGGGTCGTGATGGCTGCGAAAGCCGCAGGCCTGGTTGCAATCGACCAGGCGGTGGTCGACATCCGCAACGACGACCTGTTCCTCGAAGACGCCGGCCGTGGCCGCGACATGGGCTACGAAGGCAAGATCTGCGTGACGCCCGGACAGGTGAAGCTGTCCCATCGCGCGTTCTCGCCCACCGCGGAAGAGCGTGAGTATGCGAAGCGCCTCGTCGCAACGTACCAGGAAGCCACCGCGCGCGGCATCGGCACGATCGATTTCGAAGGCCGCATGATCGACGGGCCGTTGCTCAAGCGCGCGCAGGCGATCCTTGCCGCGCCGGAGGCTTGATGCGAATCGAATCGCTCGAAGGCCTCGACCTCGCGCAATACATCCGCCCGGGTGACGGAATCATTTTCCAGCAAGGGTGCGGCGAAGCACTCAGCCTCACGGAAAAGCTTGTGCAGCAGCGCGCGGCGTACAGCGGCGCCAGCATCTTCTTCGGCTCCGGTTTCTCGAAGACCTTCCAGCCGGAACATGCGGACCACCTGCGCTTCAAGGGCTTCGGCGGGATCGGCACCCTGCGCAAGCTTGCCAGCGCGGGCGTGCTGGAACCGGTGCCGTGCCACATCTCCTCGATCGCGCCGATGATTGCGCGCGGGCAGTTGCGCACCGACGTCGTGCTGCTGCAAGTCAGCCCGGCCAACGTCAAGGGCGAACACAGCTTCGGCCTGGTCAACGATTACGTGCAGGCCGCGATGGCGAAAGCCCGCGTCGTGATCGCGGAAGTCAATGCGCAGATTCCGTGGGCGCATTGCGATCGCCCGCTGCGCGCGGACGAGATCGCGGTCGCCGTGCAAACGGATCGCACACCACTTGAACTGCCATCGGCGCCTTTCGGCGAGCTCGAGCGCAAGATCGCAGCGCACCTCGCGGACTTCATTCCCGATCGCGCAACGCTGCAGGTCGGCATCGGCGCGGTGCCGGAAGCCATCGTCGCGATGATGTCGGACCGCCGCGATCTCGGTGTGCACTCCGGGATGATCGGCGACTCGGTCATGGACCTGATGGAGAGCGGCGTGGTCACGAATGCGCACAAGGGGCTCGACGCCGGCGTGACGATCAGCGGTGTCCTGTTCGGAACGCACCGCCTGTATCGCTTCGCGCACCAGAACCGGGAGATCCGCCTGTGCCCGACGTCGTACACGCACAGCCTCGCCGTGCTGGGCCAGTTGCGCAACCTCGTCTCGATCAACTCCGCGCTGGAAGTCGACCTGACGGGGCAAGTGAACGCGGAAGCGATCGGCTCCGACCACATCGGCGCCGTCGGCGGGCAAGTGGATTTCGTGCGCGCGGCCGCGCAATCCGAGGGCGGCGTGTCGATCATC
>DATLBJ010000215.1:0-4616 GCA_035526975.1 Ramlibacter sp. | reverse complement strand
GGGGGAGGTCAGGCGAAGGAGCGGAGGGAGGACACCAGGCTGAAATAGTCTCGCATGGGCACGGGCGCAGCGATCGCATAGCCCTGCGCGTAATCGACGCCGAGGGTGCGGAGGGCGTCACAGACCGCCTCGCTCTCGGTGTGTTCGGCGATCGTGCGCTTGCGCAGGACGTGGGCGATGTCGGTGATCGAGCGGATCACCGCCATCGACAGCGGCGAGGATTCGAGGTCGCGCACGAAGCTGCCGTCGATCTTGAAGTAATCGACGTCGAGCCCGCGCAGGTAGTTGAAAGAGCAGAAGCCGGTGCCGAAGTCGTCGAGCGCGAAGGTGCAGCCGAGCCCGCGCATGCGCGCGATCAGCGCCTGCGCGCGCGACAGGTCGCGCACCGCGGAAGTCTCGGTGACCTCGAAGCACAGCTTGTGCGCCGGCACCTTGCCGTAGCGCACGCGGTCGTGCAGGAACTGGCTGAAGTTCTCGTCGACCAGCGACGCGGCGGTGAGGTTGATCGCGCACGCGCTCGTCTGCGCGATCGCGTCGGGTCGCGACTCCAGCCATGCGAGCGTGAGTTCGACGACGTGGCGGTCGAGCAGCACGCCGAGCTGGAAGCGCTCGGCGGCGGGAATGAAGTTGCCCGGGCCCAGGCGCTGGCCGGTCGCGGGGTCGCGCATGCGCAGCAGCACTTCGTAATGCCGTCCCTCGGGCCGGCCCGGCACCAGCGGCGCGATGGTCTGGCAGTCGAGCTCGAACAGGCTGCCGTCGATCGCCTCGCGGATGCGCACGGCCCAGCGCATCGCCTCGGTGCGCTGCTGCGTTTCCCCCGGTTCCTGGCTGGCCAGGCACACGCGGTTGCCGCCGAGTTCCTTGGCGGTGAAGCACGCCGCGTCGGCCAGCGACAGCAGGCGCGCGTATTCGATCTCGCCGGGCACGAATGGCACCAGGCCCACGCTGACGGTGATGTTCAGGACGTGCGTTTCCCAACCGACGCGATAGCTCTCGATGCTGCGCACCAGGTCCTCGGCGCGGGCCTCGAAGCCGCCAGCGCCGGGCTCCTCGAGCAGCAGCGCGAATTCATCGCCGCCGATGCGGAACACCTGGCCGTGGCCGCCCAGGCGCGCCTTCAGCAGCGAGCCGATGCCGTGGATCAGCGCGTCGCCGGCCGCGTGCGAGGCGGTGTCGTTGATCAACGTGAAGTTGTCGAGGTCCAGGTACACCAGGCCATGCGGCTGCGGCGGGCCTGCCAGCGCCTTGCGCGCGGCTTCCTCGAACGCGGCGCGGTTCGGCAGGCCGGTGGCCGAGTCGGTGGTGGCGCGGCGCAGGATCTTGCGCGCGGCGACGCGGCTTTCGTAGCTGGCGGCGGTCAGCACCATCGGCACGACGCCGAGCAGGGTGAGGAAGCTCAGCAGCAGCGCCGAGTCGAGCAGCGCGTCGGGCGGATCGAAGCCGGCGAGGCCGAAGCCGGTGAGCGACGTGAGGTAGAGCATCGTCACCGCGACGCCGGTCGAGGTCCACGGGATCTGGAAACGGATCGCGCTCCACAGCAGCAGCGACATCGGCAGCGCGACGAGCCCCAGTGCGTAATCGCCGCGCACGTTGCCGCCGACGTACACCACCGCGTAGCTCAGCACCATCATCACGACCCAGGCGGTCTTCTCGCGCGCCGTGGCGTAGTCGGCGGCGCGCGGCACGTCGGGGCTCTGGCTCGGGCGCGCGGTGAGGATCAGGAACGCGGGCGCGATGGCGATGATGCCGAGCAGGTCGCCCATCATCCACTTGGCGAACGCATGCGCCGGGTGGACGTCACCGATCATGTTGTTGTAGCCCAGGCCCAGCAGGCCGATGAGCGCGCTGACGCCTGCGGCGATGAACGAGCCGCGCAGCTGCACCAGGCCGGTGCGCAGGCTGAACAGGCTGGCGTAGCTCTGGTTGCCGGCATACCACGCGCCGACGAGCGCGCCGAGCGTGTTCGCCGCGATCGAGAACGGGATGAAACCGTCGGGGGCGGGGCTCAGCGCCCAGTCCGGCGGCAGGAAAGTGAAGAACCGCCCGAACGGGAAATGCGCCAGCAACACCGCGACCGCGACGCACCCGGCCCAGCGCCAGCCGTAGCGCAGCACCATGGCGATGCCCAGCCCGGCCGACGGCCAGTACAGCGTCACCTGCCCGGGGGCATGGATGAAGGCGTCGGCGAGCACGACGCCGCCGAGATAGAGCGCGACCAGGACGATGAAACGCAGCATGCCGGCTCCGGACTGCGGGTTTGCCGTGCCGGCCGGAGCCGGTGGCGCGGTCGGCGGCGCCGCCGATCCCCGGTGCCAGTTATCCGCCTGTGGCGGGCGGGGGGCAAGTGCGGTGGGGTGTTGTCATGATTCGCGGGTCGGCTCTTCGGGAAGCTGAAGGGGCAGGGCGGCTGGTTCGAAATGAATGTTGCCTTGTCGCAGATCGTTACCTTGGCTTTCGCGAGCTTGCGTTGTTTCGCGATCCGACTGGTCGTCGACTTCGTTGTGGGCTTCCCGGCCATCACTTAGGCGGTGAGTTTTCTAGCTGCGGATTTCTATCCATAGCTTTGCTCGCATTCCGAGCGCTCCGCGCCCGGGTCACTTCTTCTTGACGATGGGCATCCTGCCCATCGCCCCTTCGGGGCCGGCTTCGCCGTTCGCGCCGCTCCTGCGGCGCAATGATGGCGCCAAAGAAGAAGTAACCAAGAAGAAAGGCGCCGACGAGCTCGTGCGCTGCGCGCACGTCCCCTCCCCAGCCCTCCCCACTCGCCTGCGGCGAGGGGGAGGGAGTTACGGCTGTCGCGGCCCAATACGAGCCGAACGATCCATGACGCCGGGAGGCCGTTGTAGGTGCGACGGAAATCGCGACCGGCGAAGGAGCGCGATCGCGACTCACGTCGCTCCCACAAGACGAGGGCCTTTCGCGAGAACGGGGGTTCGGTGCGCGAAGGCGCACCCTGCGAATCGACGAATGGAGATTTGGATCACTCGCGGGAATGCGGGATCCTGGAAAGTCGTTCGCTCGCGTCCCCGCCTTTGGCGACAACCCGATGTTCGGTGCGCGGAGCGCACCCTACGAAAGCGGCGATGTCGACACGCCCTTGCCGCTCGCGGCAAGAGTTCGTCAGCGCCTTTCTTCTTGGTTACTTCTTCTTTGGCGCGACCAGTACTGTCCGGGGAAAGTACGCCTTGATTGCTCTAAGCCCATGATCGGGCGGGCGTTTGTGACGATTCCATCCTGTCACCGATTCCGACGCCGGTGAGACGCTGAAGGCCCTTTCGCTGAGGGCCTGGCCATGCAGGGGCGCTTCGTCTTTACGCAACTCGTCGAGCATTTGCCGCTGCACACCTTCCGGCGGCTGGTCGATCGCTACGACGGCCATCGCTACGTCAAGCGGTTCTCGTGTCTGGACCAGTTCCTGTGCATGGCCTTCGCCCAACTGACCGGACGCGAGAGTCTGCGCGACATCGAGACGTGCCTGCGGGCGCACCACGCCAAGCTCTATCACCTGGGCATCCGTGGTCGCGTCGCGCGCAGCACGCTGGCCGACGCCAACGAACATCGGGATTGGCGCATCTACGCCGACTTCGCTCAGGCGCTGATCGCTACGGCGCGCAGGATGTACGCAACGGAACCGCTTGGCGTCGAACTCGAGCAAACCGTCTATGCGCTCGACTCCAGCACGATCGAGCTGTGCCTGTCGGTGTTCCCTTGGGCGCGGACCATGCACGCCGGTCACGGCGGCATCAAGCTGCACACGCTGCTGGACGTGCGCGGCGCCATTCCCAGCGTCATCCACGTTGCGCCTGCACAGCAGCATGACGTGCACATGCTCGATCGGCTGCTGCCCGAGCCGGGCGCGATCTACCTGATGGATCGCGCCTACCTGGACTTCGCCCGGCTGCAGCGACTGCACAGCGCCGGCGCGTTCTTCATCATGCGCGCGAAGAAGAACCTGCAGGTGGCACGCCGATACTCTCATCCGGTGCAAGAGCGCACGAGCGTGCTCTGCGATCAGACCGTGATGCTGTCGCGGCCCGTGGCACGCGAACGCTATCCCGCCCCGCTGCGTCGGTTGCGCTTGCGCGATGTCGATACCGGCGGTGAAGTGATCCTGCTGACCAACCAGTTCGAACTGCCCGCCGCGACAATTGGCGACCTGTACCGCCAGCGCTGGCAAGTCGAGATCTTCTTCAAGTGGATCAAGCAGCACCTGCGGATCAAGGCGTTCTTCGGCACCTCGGCCAACGCGGTGAAGACGCAGGTCTGGATCGCCGTGTCGGTTTACGTGCTCATCGCCATCATCCGCAAGCGGCTCAACACGACCGTCTCGCTCTACGAACTTCTACAGGTCCTGAGCGTCACGCTGTTCGAGCAAACAGCGCTGGAATGCGTGTTTGCGCCTCCTGAGCTACACCCGATCGACGACAGCTCGGGCAACCAGCTGATTTTCAGTGGGTTTTAACCGGACAGTACTGGTGCAGCCCACTTTTTTGTGGGAGCTTCGCGGCTGGCCGCCGCTCCCACGAGATCCGCTACGGGCTGCCCTTGGGGCCCTTCTCGCGGATGAAGCCCAGGAATGCCTCGCGGTCGTAACTGTCGTCGCCGCTCTCCAGGCC
>DATLBJ010000214.1:0-26856 GCA_035526975.1 Ramlibacter sp. | reverse complement strand
TCGAGCGCATCTCGAACCACTTCGCGCAGCAGCGGCCCGTGCCGTCGCAGGCGCTGGCATGGACCTTCGTCGTCTACTGGCTGTTCTCGGTCGCCTCGCCTTCGCTGCTCGGCGGCCACCGCCAGGTCTCCCACGAATACGCATATCCACTGGTCATCGGATTCGCGGCGCTGCTGGTGACGACGCAGGAGATCGGCAAGATCGTCGATACCACGCGCGACACATTGTTCCTGGTGATGCTCGCCAGCGTGATCCTCGTGCCGTTCTGGCCCAGCCTCGTGCTCGACGAGTCGTACACGCAAGGTTTCCTGCCGGGTGTGCCGCGCCTGGGGGGCCTGGCGCCGCACCCCGTCGCATTGGGCATGTTTGCGCAGCTCGGCCTGTTGCTGCTGTGGGCCCGCCCCTATCGCAACCGCTGGATAAACGTGATGGCGTGGGCCGTTGGCCTGGGCGTGCTGTTCTTCGCCCAATCGAAGACGGCG
The DNA here is from genome assembly GCA_035526975.1 of Ramlibacter sp. Lineage (GTDB taxonomy): Bacteria > Pseudomonadota > Gammaproteobacteria > Burkholderiales > Burkholderiaceae_C > Ramlibacter. The sequence continues at coordinate 26,374 of DATLBJ010000214.1, read as the reverse complement.
TGGCTCGCCTTCATCCTGTGCTCGCTGACGATGCTGATCGTGCGCCATGGGGCCAACGCGTGGCGGCGCGTCGGCGACCCGCGCGAAGGCGCCTTCGGCATCCTGATGTGCCTGGGCGTCATCGTCGCGGGCCTGTCGGTGCTCGGCCTGTTCCTGTTCACCGAACTCGGCAGCCGCGTCTCCGATTTTCTCGACACCGAGCAAGGCAACCAGCTCATGACGCTCACCGGCCGCGACCAGATCTGGGCGATCGCTTGGGAAGAGTGGCACTCGAATCCGTGGTTCGGCTACGGACCCGGGCTGTTCGACGACGACTTCCGCATGGCGGTGAACCTGCCCAACGCGACCAACGCCCACAACCAGTTCATGGACACGCTCGCCCGCTCCGGCGCGATCGGCGCCGCCGCACTGGTGGCCTACGCGTGCGTGTTGCTGGTGCTGTCTTTCAAGTACGCCAAGCGCACGGCCGGGCTGTCGGCCGCGCTGTTCATCGCGTTGGCGCTGCGCGCCGTCAGTGAAGTGCCGATGATGCTGTTCGGCTACGGCACGGAACTCTTCGGCCACCTGCTGCTGATCGTCACGCTGGCGGCCGCGGCATCGATGAATGTGCCGGTGAAAGCAGCGCGCGCGCGGCCGGCCTATCCCGATGGAGTCCCGGCATGAGGTTCTCCGTCGTCGTCCCGTTGTACAACAAGGCGCGGTTCATCGAAGCCGCGGTCCGGTCTGCGCTCGACCAGACTTTCCCCGTCTACGAAGTGATCGTCGTCGACGATGGTTCCACCGACGGCAGCGCGGAGATCGCCGAGGGCCTCGGCGACACGCGCGTGCGCGTTCTGCGCCAGCCGAACTCGGGCGTCTCCGTCGCGCGCAACCGCGGCATCGAGGCAGCGACCGGTGACTGGATCGTCTTCCTCGACGCCGACGACTGGCACCATCCCGAGTTCCTCGCGCACCTGCTCAAGGCCCATCACTCGTGCCCGGAAGCAGAGATGCTCGCCGCCAGCTTCGTGAAGATCGACCCGCTCACGCCGCAGCCCGACGAGTGGTCATTGCCCGAGGCGTTCTGCGAAGTGGAGCTCATCGACAACCTCTACGAGCGCTGGATGAAGCACCACCCGTTTTTCACCAGCAGCGTCGCCGTGCGCGCATCGCGGCTGAAGCGCATGCAGCCGTGCTTCGCCGTCGGCGAGTCGTATGGCGAGGACCTCGACATGTGGTTCCGCATCGCCGACGAAACGCCGATCGCGCTGGTGCACGCACCGCTGGCCGCGTATCGCATGGACGTGGCGGGTTCGCTGACCGGCATGGGCCGGCGCGATGTACTGCCGCCCTTCCTCGTGCGCATGCGCGAGCGCGCGCTGCGCAGCGAGACTGCGTCCCGGCTGCATCACGCAGCACTTTGGTTCGTTGCGCAGCAGGAGGTCACCCTGGCCCGCGAAGACATCGCGGCGGGCCGCCGGCGCGAGGCGCTGCACTGGTTGATTTCGGCCCGGTACGCGGCATCGGGCCGCCGCTGGTGGATCACCTTCCTCATGTTGCTTGCGCCCGCGCGTGTCGCGGACCGCTGGCAACGCTGGCGCCTTCGCAGCGCCGACACATTCGCCCAGCAGGGAACGATTCCATGACATTCAAAACGCAGTTCGACCGCGCCGGGACTGAACCTTGCACCGTCTCGATCATCATCAAGGCGCTGAACGAGGAAAAGAACATCTGCGCGGCCATCGAGTCCAGCCTCGCCGCGGTGGCGAAGGTGGGCGGCGAAGTCGTCCTTGCCGACAGTTGCTCGAGCGACCGCACGGTGGAGCTCGCATCGAAGTACCCGATCCGCGTGGTGCAGTTCGCGCACGCCTCGGAGCGCTGCTGCGGTGCCGCCCCGCAACTCGGCTACCAGCACGCACGCGGGGAGTATGTCTACATCCTCGACGGTGACATGCGCATGGCCGAAGGCTTTTTGGAAGAGGCCGTGCACTTCCTGGCGCAACACCCGGAAGTGGGCGGCGTCAGCGGCAAGCTCATCGAGCTCAACACGAAGAGCGTCGAATACCGCGAGCGTGCACTGCGCAACCACGTGCACCTGCAGCCCGGCGAGGTCGATCGCCTCGACGGCGGCGGCCTCTATCGCCGGCTCGCGATCGAGGAGACGGGATTCTTCTCCGATCGCAACTTGCACAGCTACGAAGAGTTCGACGTGGGCGCACGCCTGCGCTCGCTCGGATGGAAGTTGTGGCGCCTGCCGATCGCATCGTGCTCGCATTACGGGCATGACTCGCCGCCCTACCAGCTCCTGCAGCGCCGCTGGCGTTCGAAGTATGTCTGCGGCATCGGTGAGCTGGTGCGCGGCGCCCTCGGCCAGCCGCATTCGAAGCTGGTGCTGCGCGGCCTGAAAGAGCTCAAGCTCTACTGCGCGGTGCTCGTATGGTGGGCCGTGCTTGCAAGCACTGCGTTCTGGCCCCTGTCCCTCGTCGATCGCGCGGCGATGTTCGCCATCATCGCCGCATTTCCCTTCGCGGTGATGGCGTGGCGCAAGCGTTCGGTGTCCCGCGCGATGTACTCCGTCGTCTCGTGGTCGTTCAACGCGGCGGGCATGGTGAAGGGCTTCCTGCGCCCGCGCAGGGGGCCGCGTACGCGCATCGCGAGCGTGGTGCTGCACGAGCCGGCGCAAACCGTCGAAACCGTCCGCCGGCAGCGCATCGCATGAAACAGACGTTCACCGGCCTGCAGATCCTGCGCTTCGTCGCCGCCATGCTGGTGGCGGTGATGCACATCACGCAAGCCATCTCGATCCACATCACGGGCCAGGGCGAGCACGTCTATTGGGGCACGGGCGCGGTCGGCGTCGACATCTTCTTCATCATCAGCGGCTTCGTGATGATGATCTCCACGGCAAAGGTCCCGTTCCAGGGCCCGCATCGCGCCGACAACGCGTGGATCTTCATCAAGCGGCGCATCCTGCGCATCGTGCCGCTGTACTGGTTCTACACGTTGCTCAAGGCGGCGCTGATCATCGCCGTGCCCGCGCTCGCGGTGAAGTCGGTGATCGAGCCGTGGCACCTCGGTGCATCGCTGGCGTTCGTTCCCGTGACCGCTCCGTGGGGCCTGATCCAGCCGGTGCTGCCCGTGGGCTGGACGCTCAACTTCGAGATGCTGTTCTACGTGGTGTTTGCTGCGGCGATCGCGCTCGGTGCGCCGCGCGTGCGCCACTGCCTCCTGGTGTTTCTCTGCGTGTTCGTTGCCGCGCGGTTCTTCCCCGCGTCCGTGCCCCTTGGCTTCTACGCGCAGTCGATCATCTTCGAATTCATCATCGGCGTGGCGTTCGCGCAGGCAGTGCTGCGCTGGGGCGTGGGTCCGGCCGGTGCCGGCGCCGTGCTGATGGCTGCGGGCGCCATCTTCACGTTCGGCCTGGGATGGGACCCGGGCTCCGATCGCCTGTTCCCGTGGGGCGTGGGCTCCGCGGCGATCGTGCTCGGGATGATCTGGCTGGAGCGCCTGGTCGACGGCAAGCGCTGGGCGAAGCCGCTGGCTTTCCTGGGCGACGCGTCGTATTCGATCTATCTCTCGCACACCTTCGTCGTCCCCGCCACCGTGATCGCGCTCAAGAAGATCGGCGTGCACGACACATTGTTTGTCTTCACCCTCGCCTCGCTGGCCGTCATGGCAGCGGGATCCCTTTCCTACATCTGGATCGAGAAGCCCCTGATCGCCGTCTTCAAGCGGCTGCTCTTCAGGCCGGCGCTCACCGTTTCCCCGCATGCAGCAAACACCGCTTCCAACTGAATCCCTCGCCCTGGGCGCGCAAGCCGCGCGCAAGGATCGCTACATCTACATCGCCGTGCCGTGGTCTCCGGCAGGCGGCGGGATGTACAAGGTGGCGGACTACCTGATCCGCGCGCAGGCCGAAAAGGCGCCCGAGCACGCCGCGCAATTGCGTCCGCTGGACACGCGTGGTCCCGGCTCCGCATGGGCCTCGTTCGGCAACCTGGCGAAATCGATGTGGAAGATCGCGCGCGGCAAGTTCGAGGGGGGCCTTGCCGGCGTGCACGTGAACATGGCCGAACGGCTGTCGCTGTTCCGCAAGGGCATGATCGTCATCACCTGCTTCCTGCTACGCGTGCCGGTGGTGGTGCACCTGCATGCGCAGATGAAGACGTTCTACCGGTCACTGCCCTCTTTCGGGCAAGCGGTCGTGCGCTGGATATTCTCACTGGCATCGACCGTCATCGTGATCGGCTCGGCCCCGCGCCGCTTCGTGATCGACGAGCTCGGCGTGGACCCGAAGAAGGTCGACATCGTGATCAATGGCGTGCCCGGGCCCGCGAAGGCTCTGGAGCGCAAGATCGGGCGCGATGGCGTCAGGCGCGTGCTCTTCGTGGGTCGCCTCACCGACCTCAAGGGCGTTTCCGATTTGCTCAATGCCCTGGCCAAGGCCGACATCGACCGCAAGACGGTCGAAGTCACGCTCGCCGGCAACGGTGAAATTGCGCGCTACAAGCAGATGGCGAAAGACCTCGGCATCGATTCATTCGTGGATTTCGCGGGATGGTGCGAGCAGGAAGAGATCGACGACATGATGACGCGCTGCAACCTGCTCGTGCTGCCCTCGCACGACGAAGTGCTGCCGCTGGTGGTGCTGGAAGCGCTTGCCAACAGCGTCGCCGTGGTATGCACACCGGTCGGTGAGCTGCCCATGGTGCTGTCCGATGGCGCGAATGCGAAATTCGTTCCGGTCGGCGACGTCGGCAAGCTCGCCCGAACGCTCGGTGAAGTGCTGCGCGACGACGAGCTGCTCCTGCGCCTTGGCCGCAGCGGGCGCGACCTGTACGAGCAGCAGTTCTCGCTGGAGCGCTTCTTTACCAGCGTCGCGCGCGTGCACCAGCGCCACTTCGGAATCTCGGGCCACTTGCCGGAGGAGACCGCGCAGTGATCCTCGATGCGAACAGCATCGACAACCGCACACGCCTGAATGCGGACGTGTGCATCGTCGGCGCGGGCCCGGCCGGCATTTCGCTCGCCCTTTCGATGGCGGGGCAGGGCCTGGACATCGTGCTGCTGGAATCGGGCCAGGTGGATGTCCATGCGGCGACGCAATCGCTCTACGACGGCGAGGTCACGGACGAGAAGTTGCACTCCCCGCCCGACAAGTACCGCCAGCGGCGTTTCGGCGGATCGTCGGGCATCTGGGGCGGCCGGTGCATGCCGTTCGACGCGATCGATTTCGAACGGCGCGACTGGGTGCCGTGCAGCGGCTGGCCCCTCTCTCTGGAAGACCTGCTGCCCTTCTATCCCGAGGCGAACAGGCTGGCCGAGGCCGGACGCTTTGCCTACATCGACAAGGACGCGCTGGGCGCGGACCTGCCGCCCATGTTCAAGGGCTTCGACAGCAACGTCGTGCGCACCGACGGGCTCGAGCGTTTTTCGTGCCCCACGAATTTCGGCCGGCGCTATGCGCGAAGGTTGCAGGTGGCGGGCGACATCCGCGTACTGCTCGGCGCCAACTGCACGGGATTGAAACTCGTCTCGCACGGGCGCACCTTGCGTGAAGTGGAAGTCACGACGCTCGGCGGCAAGCGCTTCACCGTCGAGGCGCGCACCACGGTGCTCGCAACCGGCGGACTCGAGAGCGCGCGGCTGCTGCTGGCCGCGAACGACGTCGCGCCCGCCGGCATCGGCAACGAGCACGATGTGGTGGGCCGCTATTACATGTGCCACATTGCGGGCAACGTGGGCTCCCTCGTGGTCGACGGCCCGACCTCCAACGTTCGGCACGGCTACGAGATCTCGCCCGAAGGCATCTACTGCCGCCGCCGCATTTCGGTTCGCGAAGACATGCAGCGCAGGCACGGCCTTGCGAACGCGGTTGCGAGGCTGCACTTCCCGCGCATCACCGACCCGCGCCATCGCAACGGTGTGCTGTCGGGGCTGTTCCTCGCGCGCAAGTTCATCAGCTACGAATACGGCAAGCGCCTGAACGACGGCACGCCGCCGACGCTCGGCCTGCACGCACGCCACTTGTGGAACGTGATGGCCGATCCGCTGGACACCTGCGGGTTCCTCGCGCATTGGGTGACCAAGCGCACGCTGGCGGATCGCAAGTTCCCTTCGGTGATCCTGCGCAACCGCAGCAACCGCTTCAGCCTGGAGATGCACGGCGAGCAGTTCCCGCGAGCGCACAGCCGCGTGACGCTCGCCGACAAGCGCGATGCGCTGGGGCTGCCCCAGCTGCGCATCGACTGGAACTACGGTCGCGAGGACATCGACTCGGTGCGGCGCTCGCTCGACCTCGTTGCGCAGGAACTGAAAAGCACCGGTGTCGGTGAACTCACTTACGACACCGACACACTGGAAGAAGACCTGATGCGTTTCGGCGCGTACGGCGGCCACCACATCGGCACGACGCGCATGGGCCACGACCCGCGCACCAGCGTCGTCGACTCGAACTGCCGCGTGCACTCGGTCAACAACCTGTTCGTCGCCGGCAGTTCGGTTTTCCCGACGTCGAGCCAGGCCAACCCGACCCTCACGTTGATCGCGATGTCGCTGCGCCTCGGCAAGCACCTGGTGCAGCGGCTCAATCGCAAGTCCGTCGTCGTTCTCGAAGAGGCGATCGCATGATGAAGGTCCTGGTGCTCGGTGGCACGGGCTACATCGGCTCGCACCTCGTTGCGCGGTTGGCGCAAACAGGCTGGGCCACGCCGGTGGGCACGTCCCGCCGCAGCGGGATCGACACGACCGACCCCGTGTCGATGGCGCGCGCATTGAAGGGCATGGATGCGGTGATCAATTGCGTGGCGGGCAGCCGCGGCGCGATCGCCCAGGGTGCCAAGGTGCTCGTCGAGGCCGCGGAGCATGCCGGCAAGCCGCGCATCGTGCACCTGTCGACGATGTCGGTGTACGGCGCCCTCGAAGGCGAAGTGAACGAAGGATCGCCGCGCGATTCGTCGATCGGCTGGTACGCGAAAGCGAAGTGCGAGGCCGAAGACATCATTGCCGACTACGAAGGCGGTGCGGTGATGCTGCGCCCGGGCTGCGTGTGGGGCGCGGGCAGCGAGCTGTGGGTGGGTCGCATCGGCCGCCTGTTGCGCGCGCGCCGCCTCGGCGACCTCGGTGCGGCCGGGGACGGCTGGTCGAACCTCGTCGCTGTCGACGATGTGTGCGAGGCGGTGTTGGCATCGCTACGCATCGCGGCGACCCCGGGCATGCCGCGAGTGTTCAATCTCGCCGCGCCGGACAGCCCGCGCTGGAACGACTACTTCGTGGACCTCGCGCTCGCCATTGGCGCAACGCCGGTCGCCCGCCTGTCACCGCGCCGCTTGAAGCTGGACGCGAAGTTGCTCGGCCCGCCGCTGAAGGTCGCGGAAATCCTGCTCAGGAAAGCAAGGCGGTCGACGCAGGACCTGCCCGACCCGATCCCGCCGGGGCTGCTTGGCGTGTTCGAGCGCCAATTGCATCTGCGCGGCGAGCTGGCACAGGACGATCTCGGGCTGGTGTTCACGCCTTACGAGCGTGTCCTGCAGGAATCTGCGGCGTGGTTCAACACGACGCAGGTGCGCGGTGCCGCTGGAGCCCGCCCGCGCCTGATCACTGGTACTGCCGGATCATCGTGAAGGTGCCCTTGGTGCCGCGCAGCTTGTCCTCCCACGTGACCTTCATCGTGTTGCCGTCGGGCGCAACGACCATGATGTTCACCCACGTGGGTTTGTCCCCGCTGTAGCTGACTTCTTCCCACGTGGTACCGCCGCGCGTCGTGACGGACACGGTCTCGGTGCCGGGACTGTTGCGCATCACCGCGCGCGTGCCATCGAGCTGCGCGTCGTAGCCCGAGCCGTCCGACGCGTTCATGCTGAGCGTTCCCGCGGCCTGCTTGAACGTGAGCGTCTCGTCGCTCATCTTCACGAGCGTCGCGAACTTCCACGTGCCGCTGACGACGTGCGCGCCTTTCGGCGGCGGGGCACCCACGCGCGTGAGCATCTCGGTGCTGTGGCTGGTGGTGCCGTTCGCCTCCGCGCTGGTGATTTCGCGGATCATCGACTTGCCGTCGGCCGCCACGGTCATCGTCCCGACACTCACCAGCTTGTCCTTCCTCGACGTCACTTCGAAGGTGTGCTCGTCGACGATCCTCGCCGCCACCGAGTCGAGATACGGGTTGCCGCGCAAGGGCTGCGGCTGGCCGTCGGCCTTGACGTGGATTTTCGGCCGGCAGCTTTCGCAGCGGTAATCGTTGCCCTTGACGATGTAGTGCGAGGGTTTGCTGGCGCCCGTGACCGACTTCGGGTCGGTCTTCCACACGCCGTCGATCTGCGACTGCGCACATGCCAGCCACGGCATCGCCGCGGCAACCACGGCAAGCAGGTACTTCCTCATGTCATCCATCCTGCAGCGGGCCAGATCACTGGCGGCTCATCTTGTAACTGCCCCTTGTGTTGTTCGATTTGTTCTCCCACACGACATTGGCGGTCTTGCCGTCGCCGCCGACGGTCGTCGTGGTCACGAACCAGGGCTTGGCGCCGCGCCAGTCGGTTTCCTCGAGCGTGTTCTTGTCCTTCATCCTCACGGTCACGGCGTCGGTGCCCCGGCTGTCCTTGAACACCGCCTTCGTCCCATCGAGTTTCGCTTCGTAGCTCGAGCCGTCCGTCGAGTGCATGGTGAGCACGCCGTTGGCGGTCTTGTACGCGACGCCGTTGTCCGTCATCTTCTCGACCGCCGAAAGCTTCCAGCTGCCCGACATCACGTGGGCGTTCTTCACCGGGGCCCCCACGCGCGTCATCTTCGTCGTGCTCGTGTTGACGAAGCCCTTGGCGTCGTTCGTCCTGAATTCGCGCGTCATGCTGTTGCCGTCGGCGGCGATGGTGATCTTGCCGCTGGTGACGACCTTGCCGCCCTTCGTCGTGGTCAGCTCGATCGTGCGGTCATCGGCCACCTTGACGGCCAGCGCGTCGAGGAACGGATTGCCCGCCACCGGCTGTTCGGTGCCATCGGCCTTCACCTTGATCTGCGGCGCGCAGGAATCGCATTCGTAGTTGCCGTCCTTCAGGAGGTATTTCGATGGCTTGTCGGCGCCGCTGATCGACTTGAGGTCGGTGCGCCAGCTGCCATCCAGCGCGGACTGGGCCAGGGCGAGGAGCGGCAATGTCGCCGCCGCGATCGCGAGAAACTTCTTCATGGCGTCTCTCCTTACGGTTGGGCTGGCATTGTTTCACCAACGGCACAATGCGTCCACCCGTACCCCCGGAAGGAAAAACCATGCCCACCTTGCGCGTCGAACTGATGGAAGGCCGCACCGTCGAACAGAAGCGAGAGCTCACCACCGCGCTCACGCAGGCGTGCGTCGAAGTGCTCAAGTGCCAGCCCGGCGCCGTCGATATCCTGTTCTATGACATCAGGCGCCACGACTGGGCGACCGGCGGGGAGCTGTGGTCCGATAAAAAATCGTGACGCACGTGCAAACCCACGCGACGCCTTCGCTGATGCCCGCGAGCACGTCGCTGAAGTAGTGCGCGCCCAGATAGACGCGCGAAAACGCGGTGAACGCGATCATCAGCGGCGCAATGATCGCCAACGCGCGGCGAACCGGATCGCGCGCGGGCCACGACCACGCGAGCACGCAGACGAAGCCCCAGAACACGGTCGACCCGGCCGCGTGGCCGCTTGGGAAGCTATAGGTCGCAAGCGTCACCACGGGGTCGTCGAAGTGCGGGCGCGCGCGCTGGAAGGCGTCCTTCACCAGCACGTTCAACACCTGCCCGCCTTGCACCGTGAGCACCAGCCACGGAACCATCGCGATGCGCTTGTTCGCGGCCAGGAGCACTGCGACGGCGGCGCTCATCACGACCAGCCCGATCGTGCTGTGGACGTAGGTGAAGAGAAAGAGGAATGCCGTCGCCCAGGACTGCATGTGCGCGTGGAGCCAGCCGCTGATCGCCGGGTCGATCGATGTGATCGGCCCGTGCAGCAGCAGGTCCGCGGCAAAGACGGCGAAAAGCGCGAGGGCGCCCATAAGCGTCACCCCGGACTTGATCCGGGGTCGTTGGGCAGCGAACGATCGCGCTTCAACCATCGCCGACGACCCCGGCCTGCGCCGGGTGACACCGTGTTCAATAGCCGAGCGCCAGGCCCGAATTGCGGCGCGGGTCGTTCGCGCCGTAGTAGCGATTGTTCTCCACCGGTTTGCCCTTGAGCGACGGCGCACCGACGAGGATCGCCGCGACGTGGTTCGCGGGCTGCGGGCCGGCAAACTTGTGCCCCATGCCTTCGAGCGCCTTGCGCGTGTCGGGGCTGATCGCGAAGTTTTCGATGTTCGTCGTCTCCGGCAGCCACTGCTGGTGGAAGCGCGTGGCGTCCACGGCTTCCTGGATGTTCATGTCGTAGTCGATCACGTTGATGATCGTGTGCAGCACCGCGGTGATGATGCGGCTGCCGCCGGGCGTGCCGACCACCATCACGGGCTTGCCGTCTTTCGTCACGATCGTCGGCGACATCGAACTCAGGGGCCGCTTGCCGGGCTCCACCTTGTTCTGCTCGCCTTGCACCAGGCCATACAGGTTCGGCACGCCGGCCTTGATGGTGAAGTCGTCCATTTCGTCGTTGAGCAGCACGCCGGTCCCGGCCGCAGTCACGCGGGCGCCGAACCAGTCATTGAGCGTGTACGTGACGGACACGGCATTGCCCATCTTGTCGACGATCGAATAGTGCGTGGTGTTGCTGCCCTCGTGCGGCGCGACTCCGGGCTTGAGCTCCTTCGACACCGCCGCCTTGTTCGGGTCGATCGATGCGCGCAGCTTCTCGGCGTATTTCTTGTCGAGCAGGCGGTCGAGCGGGTTCTTCACGAAGTCCGGGTCGCCGAGATAACTGTTGCGGTCCACGTAGGCGTGGCGCATCGCCTCGATCTGGTAGTGCACCGCCTGTGCGGAGCGGAACCCCAGGTCGCGCAGCGGATAGCCTTCGAGCACGTTGAGGACTTCGCAGATCACGACACCGCCCGAACTCGGAGGCGGCGCGGAGACGATGTGAAAGCCGCGGTAGTCGCATTCGATGGGCGCGAGTTCGCGGATCTTGTACTGGTCCAGGTCGGCCTGCGCCAGGATGCCTTTGCCTTGCTGGCTCGATGCAACGATCGCCGCACCGACACGGCCCTTGTAGAAACCATCGCTGCCGTGGCGTGCGATTTCGCGCAGCGTGTTCGCAAGATCCTTCTGCACGAGGCGCCCGCCCACATTGAACGGCTGGCCGTTGTCCAGGAAGATCTTCGCGGTGGGCGCGTCGGCGCGGAATGCTTCCGTGGCCGTGCGCAGCAAATCGACGTCGCCCTGTTCCAGGACGAAGCCCTTGTCGGCGAGGACGATCGAAGGCGCGATCACGTCGCCGCGCTTCATCGTGCCGTACTTCGCCAGCGCGTACTCCATGCCCGCGACCGAGCCCGGCACGCCGACAGCGAGGTGGCCGCTGGTGCTCGCGCCCTTGACCACGTTGCCGTCCTTGTCCAGGTACATGTCGGCCCTGGATGCGAGCGGCGCCTTCTCGCGGAAGTCGATGAACGTCTTGCGGCCGTCGGCCAACTGGATCGTCATGAAGCCGCCGCCCCCGAGGTTTCCGGCCGCCGGATAGACGACGGCGAGCGCGTAGCCCACCGCGACGGCCGCATCGACGGCATTGCCGCCTTTCTTCAGCACGTCGACGCCGACGTGCGTGGCGATGTGCTGCGCCGTGACGACCATGCCGTTCTCCGCGCCGACGGGCGCCATGGACGCCGCCTGCGCGCTTGCGAACACGACGGCGCCGCCGAATGCCGTGAGGGTCTTCTTCATGCCTTCTCCTGGTTTGGGAACCTGCGAGCGGCCATGATAAGGTGATCGGCCGCCGCGAATCCAAGCCACGCGCCGCGTAACATCGCGGGATGAACATCCCGTACACAGTTGAAGAGCATGTCCGACTGAGGCGCGTGGGCAGCATCGTCCCGTCGCCCGACGGGTCGTGGGCGGCGGTCGCGGTGCAACGCCTCGATCGCGACGGCACCAAGTACGTTTCCGATCTGTGGCGCGTGCCGACGGATGGCGGGCCGGCGGTGCAACTGACTCGCGGTGAGTCGAAAGATGCGTCGCCCGCGTTCCGGCATGACGGCGCACTCGCATTCCTCTCGAACCGCCAGCCCAACGAAGTCAAGCCCGACGAAGACGCCGAAAAGCGGATGCAGGTCTGGCTGCTGGCGCCCGAAGGCGGCGAGGCGCGCCAGCTGACCGACGAACCGCTCGGTGTCGAGGGGTTCAAGTTCGCACCGGCCGCCGACCGTCTCGTGCTGTTTGCACCGGTGCTCGCCAACATCGCGCACGACAAGCAACGCGAAACGGCCGCGGAGCGAGCGAAGAAGGGCACCAGTGTTCGCAATTTCAGGCACCAACCGGCACGCCATTGGGATCACTGGCTGCACCAGAACCCGGACCGCGCGAACACGCACCTGATCGCTTGCCGCGCAGACGGCACGGATCGCGTCGACCTCACGCCCGATGTCACCACCCAATTGATGATCGAGCCGCACCTGGACATCGCGGCCGACGGCAAGCGCGCGCTCGCCGTGTGGCGCACGATGGGCAAGGACCGGGTCGATGACCACGTCGTCGTGGTGTTCGACCTCGAAGCGCGCACGCACAAAGTGCTTCCGCAAGGTGTGAACACCGACAGCGAAAGAGCATTCTTCTCACCCGACGGCAAGACCATCGCGTGTGTGCGCTCGAAGCGCTCCGCAAAGAACGTGGTGCGGCCGACACTGACGCTGCTCGACCTGGAGGGCAAGGCGCGCGAGCTCGCACTCGATTGGGACCGCTGGCCGAACCTCGAGGACTGGACGCACGACGGCAGCAAGCTGCTCGTGACGGCGGATGATGACGGGCTGCTGTCGGTCTTTTCCATCGACGCGCAGTCGGGCAGGGTCGATCGGCTGACGTCGCGCACGATGAATGGCGCGCACGCGGATGTGAGCTCGTTGCCGAACGGCGGCTTCCTCTGCAGCCGCTCGAGCATGCTCGAGCCGCCGGAGTGCCACGTGCACGATGGCAAGGCCGACACCGCCACGCGCGCGCTTGCGCGCCTGTCGAACTTCACGCCGGCCACAGAGTGGGCCGAGATCGAGAGCATCACCACGAAGTCCACCGACGGCACGATGATCCAGAGCTGGATCACGCGGCCCAAGGGCGTGAAGAAGGCGCCCGTGCTGCTGTGGATCCACGGCGGCCCCATCGGAATGTCCGGCGACGGCTGGCACTGGCGCTGGAATTCATTGCTCGCGGTTGCGCAGGGCTACACCGTGGTGCAGCCGAACCCGCGCGGTTCGACCGGCTTCGGCCAGGAGTTCGTGCAAGGCATCTGGGGCAACGTGTGGGGCGACCAGTGCTACAAGGACTTGATGGCGGTGGCGGACGCGATCGAGAAGCGCGCCGACGTCGATCCCACGCGCGTGATGGCGATGGGCGGCAGCTTCGGCGGCTACATGAGCAACTGGATCGGCACGCAGACCGACCGCTTCAAGTGCATCGTCACGCACGCGAGCATCTGCACGATGGCGAACTTCACGGGCACCACGGACCACCCGGCCTGGTGGTACCTGGAGATGGGCGGAGAGAACCCGTACGCGGACCCCGCGGGCTACGACCGCTACGCGCCGATCCGCTACGTGTCGAACTGGAAGACACCGACGATGATCATCCACGGCGAACAGGACTATCGCTGCCCGATCGGCGAAGGCCTGAACCTCTTCGAGGCGCTGCAGTACCACGGCGTCGAGAGCGAGATGGTGATCTTCCCCGACGAGAACCACTGGATCCTCAAGCCGCGCAACATCGTGGCGTGGTACGAGAACGTGCTCGGCTTCATCGGCCGGCACATGCAGGCGCGCTAGGCGGGTGTGAGCGCTGCGGGACCTTGTGCGCGAAAGTGCCGCTTTCCGTTGAGCAGCACGCTCACCCACGTGAACCGCACGAAGAGGTGATACGTCGCGAGGCACACGATCGTGGTCGCGCCGATGTCCAGCAGCATCTTCGCGAGACCCGGAAGGTCCATGACATACAGCAGCGTGCCGAACGCGATCGTGAGCGGGAAGTGAATCAGGTAGACCCAGTACGATGACTCCGACAGGTAGCCGAGCACAGCGTTGCGCGATGACATCCATTTGAGGCCGATGCCCAGCCACGCGAAACTCCACAGCCAGCCCGTCAGGCCGTACGCGGACGCGAAGGGGAGGGGCTCGTACCGCTGGATCGCGCCGCCGGCGACGAAGAACGTGACGAGGCCCGCGACTGCAAACGCGGCCCAGCGACGTTCATAAAACGCGAACGCTTCCGCCCGCACGCCGTACATCGCAAGACCCACCACGAAGAACAGGCCCTGGTGCACCCACTCGGCCAGCGGCGGCACGAACAGCCCGCTGGGAAACATGACCCCCCGGACATAGCCGATGTCCGTGGCGACCAGCGGCAAGGTGAGGACGACCGGCCCCCACCAGGAACCCGCGAGGCGCCGCAGGAGTCGGGTCGGCATCCGCCAGAACTGCGCGGGGACGAAGTGCGCGAGCAGCGCGGTGGCCAGGCTCATCCAGAGCAGCATCCACAGGAACCACATGTGCATCGTGTTCGGGCCGCTGGTCAGCTCCGGCATGTCCGGCTTGTGCAGGTAGGGCAATATCAGGTCGGGTTCGATCCCCCATGTGCCGCGCACCATGAGGTGGATGAACAGCAGCGCGGAAAAACCGCTCGCGATGAGAAGCGGCAGCCAGAACACGGCGAACGGCAAGCCAAGGCGCATGACACGGTGGCGGGCGGTGCCGGCCGGCCCGCGAGACTCCAGCAGCATCGCGACGAAGAACCCCGCGATGATGAAGAACACCGGCATGCGGAACGCGTGGATGAACGCGAGCAGGAAGTCCGCGACGAGGGTCCGATGCTCGTCGCGCCACGGAATCGGGGTGTCGGTGACGACATAGTTCTCGGCACCGTGAAGCACGATGCCGAGCCACATCATCAGTGCGCGCAGGTTGTCCAGCGCGTGAAGGCGCTGTTCGGGTGGGGACATCGTGCGCGCGGCGGCGGATCAGCCGCCCGGCTTCATCACCGTGCCGCCCAGGCCCGGCTGTGCGCGGATCTGGTCGATCATCAGTTGCTTGGCTTGGTCGTCCTGCTTGGCGGCGCCGCAATCTTCCTTGCGGCGGACCAGCGAGCCCGTCGGCGGCGCAACGCCGAGGCAGCCATCCTTGGCTTCCGCGGTTTTCGTTCCTTCGGGTTGCGTTGCGCAACCCGCCAGGCCCATCGTCGCCGCGACGAGTACAGCGGCGACCGTGCAATACCACTTCATGTTCAGACTTTCCTGGTTTTTCGGTTGAAACGCCGCACTCTATCGGATGAGCTTGAACTTCGCCTCAGCGCCAACCCGAAGAAGTAGTTATAGGTTTTAATTTTCGACCATCACATTTGACGAAACACGTGCAGGTAGCTGCGGCTGACGGGGAGGACCTCGCTGCGGTCCTTCAGGTGCACGGACGCCGTTTCGTTCTCGCCGCGCGTGACGTGGCGGACCGAGCGCAGGTTGACGACCACCGAACGATGGATCTGCACGAACTGCGCCGTATCGAGCTGCGAGACGAGCGACTTGAGCGGCGTGCTGATCAGCGCCTCCGCGGCCTGGCCTTCGTCGCGCCATGCGACGAGGGTGTACTTCTCGTCGGAGCGCAGGAAGTCGATGTCGTCCACCGGGATCATGCGCAACGCACCGCGCGAGCTCGCGCGAATCCATTTGAGCGGTCCGCCGGAGGGTGACGAGTCCCCGCGCAAGCGCGCCGCGAGTTCGCGCAGCAGGTCTTCCGACACGGCCGAGGGCGTTTCGGTGCGGATGCGCTCCTTCAGACGCGACACCGTCGTCGAAAGCCGCCGCGCATCGACAGGCTTGACCAGGTAGTCGTGCGCGCCTTGCTCGAAGGCCTGCAGCGCGTATTGCTCGAATGCGGTGACGAACACGAGGTGCGCGCGGCCGCAGATCTTCTGCGCAGCCTCGATGCCCGTCATGCCGGGCATGTGCACGTCGAGGAAGCAGATGTCGGGCTGGTGCTGCTCGAACTGCTCGACCGCTTCACGGCCGTTGCGCGCCTGCGCGACGACCTGCAGCCCGGGCCAAGCACGCGCGAGCAGCGCGACAAGTTCTTCGCGCAGCAGCGGCTCGTCGTCCGCGATGAGCGCAGTGGCGGCCGGTTCGTTCATGGCGCGCTCGCCGCTTGCGCCGGATAGTCGAGCACGGCCTGCGTGCCGGCCGGCTCGCCGCCGGAAAGCCTCAATTGCACGTCGCCGAACGCCAGCTTCATGCGCTCGCGCAGGTTGGCCAGGCCGCTGCCGCCGGTGCCTTCATGACGGAGGCCGACGCCGGTGTCCGCGACGGTGGCGATGCAGCGCCCGCCGTCCACGCGCACGCTCACCTCGATGCGCCCGCCCTCTTCGCTCGGATCGATGCCGTGGCGCACGGCGTTCTCCACGAGCGTGAGCAAGGCCATCGGCGGGCAGCGCATCGCCGAGGCGTCCGCATCGCTCTCGACGGAGTAGTGAAGCCGGTCGGGCATGCGCATGTGCATCAGCTCGAGATAGGCGCGCACCAGGTCCAGCTCCTGCGCCACCGAGCCTTCGGCCTGCTGAAGCCGCGGCACCGACGCACGCAGGTAGGAGATCAGGCTGTCCATCACTTGCACCGCGCGCGGCGACCCGGCGTTGACGAGCGCGCGGATGTTGGCAAGCGTATTGAACAGGAAATGCGGCTGCACCTGAGCCTGCAACAAGCGAAGGCGCGTGTCGGCGGCCTGGCGCTCGAGTTCGCTGCGTTCGAGCTGGAATCGCATCGCCTGCTCGCGCGCTTCGCTTTCGCGGCGCCGCATGATCGCCGCAAATGCAACCGGCGGTGCGAACACGACGCAGGGAAACACGAGCGACAGCAGGCCGTTGCGATATGGCTCGTCCTGCCAGATTGCGGCGAGGTCACCGCCCGCGGGCAGGGCATAGGCAAAGCATGCGCCGAAGATTCCCGCGACGACGACGCCGACGATCTGCAGGCACCAGCGCGCAACCCATGACGGCAGTTCGCGCGGCCACCTTTCGAACACGCCATAGGCGATCGTCGCGAACATCGCCACCGTGAGGCACCGCGCGAACCATACGTGGAAGGGAGTGGGCGAATCGACGTGCACGAGCGCGAAGCCGAGCGCCATGATCAACATGATGCGCAGGCGCGGCCACCCGAGGATGAGCGGGTACGCCGTCGCGGGCATTGGGAGGACTGCAGCCATGGCGCGAAGTCTGACCGGGCGGACGTCCGCGGACAACCCCTGTCCGACGAAGCACGGTGACGGGCGACGAGCCGCAGGCAGTTCCGCGGATTTCGCGGTTCGTCGGCCCCAACTGCGGTTCGTCGCATCGCGCTCGCAACGCCGCCGGACAGTGCCTACAGTCCAATCCAACGAGCCACCCGACGGCTCCCACCGGAGAGAGAAAGATGAACACCGCCGCCCAACACAAGGTCCCGCAGCAACTGACCGTCGCAACGCGCGCCGGCACCGCCTTCGTCGCCGTCGCGCTGATCGCCGGCGGCATGATGTTCGCCGGCCAGGCGAGCGAGAACGCCGTGCACAACGCGCAAGTCGCGATGGCGCCGGCGATCCGCTACGTCGTGCTGCAGGACGTGGAAGTCGTCGCGAAGAAGCAGCCGGGCGATGTCGCGGACACGGCTTGCACGTCCGCCCAGCTCGCCAAGCAGATCTAAGCCGACTTCTTCTGCGCCGCAAGCGCTTCGCGCAAACCGCGCTGCGCCTGCGGATGCCCCGGCCTCTCGGCCAGCGCCTTGCGGTAACTCGCTTCCGCATCCGCCCAACGCCCGGCCTTCGCTTGCAAGTCCCCCAGCATCGTGCGCGCCATGTCCCCCAGCATCGGGGGCTCGTTCGAGTCCGCATTGGTCGCCGCATCCGCTGCCTTCGAGAAGGCGGCCACCGCCGCGTCCATGTCGCCGCGTGACAGTGCGAGCTCGCCTTCCATTCGCGCGGTCGAATAATCCATCATCGACACGGTGCGCTTGCGCGTCGCGTTCTTCTCGCGCACTTGCGCCGCATGCGGCGCGAGTTCCGCAAACGTTGCCTTTGCTTCATCGCCGCGGCCCAGGCGGGCTTGCGCGACACCGCGCGCAAACAGGTACCAAGCCTTGGCCATCCCGCGTTCGCCGGACGGCTGCGGCTGTGCCAGCACCGCGTCCCACCGCTCGAAGCGGATGAGCGTCACGAGGCGCAAGCTGCGCGCGTACTCGGCCAGGTTGGAGTCCTCGCCTTTCATCACCTCCACCAGCGTGTCGGTCGCGTCGAGCGCGACTTTCTCCTGGCCTGCCACGAGCGCCGAATACCAGAGGAAATGCCCGTTGTGCCAGCGCCAGTCCTTGGACGACTCGAAGCCCTGCGCCTTTTCCGTGTCGGACAAGTTGCGATCGGCGGCGACTGCGGCCACGTTCAGGCGCCACGCATCGTCGAAGCGGCCCACGTTGATGTACGTATGCGCGGGCATGTGCAGCAGGTGCGGCGACGCGGGTGCGAGCTTCGCGAGGCGGTCCGCTGCGGGGACGGCGCGCTGGGCAACGGAGCTGGCATCCAGCACGTGGACCATGTAGTGGTTCAGGCCCGTGTGCTGCGGGTATTTGTCCAGCAGCTTTTCCAGGCGGTCGGCGACTGCACCGAGGCGGCCTGCGGGCTTTCCTTCCTTGTCCCAGGGGTTGTCGCCTGGCGTGGCGATGATTTCCGCCTCGGCATGCAGCGACAGGATCTCGGGATCGTCCGGATACGCCACGACGAGCTTGCGCAGCACGTCGGCATAGGCTTCGTCAAGCGGGTGGATCTTGTCCTGCTCCGCGCCCTGCCCTGCGCAGCGCTCCGCCGTGAGCGGCGCCGTCTCGCGCTTCTTGCTGTCGTGCGCATAGCGCAGCGCGAGCGACTCGACCAACGCACGCTCGCGTGGTGTCTTTCCTTCGAGATGCGCCAACGCATAGCCGACGTACTTCACCGCGTCCGCCACCTTGTCGCGGTCGTGGTCGTTGATGTTGGGCCCGAGCTGCCAAGCGACGCCCCACGCGCACATTGCGCAGTCGGCATCCTTGGCCAGTGCAGCCTTGAAGGACCGTACGGCCGCCGACTCGTTGAATGCATACGCCTGCAAGACGCCGTCGTTGAACAGCGCGCGTGCCTCGGCGGACTTCGTCGTGATCGCGATGTCCGACCGGCCGTAGCCTTCGAGCTTCGGCGTCCTGGCGTTCATGTCGGGCGCGAACGGCGCGAGCGACGCGCAGGAATTGAGCAGGGCGATCGCGGCGACGGCGATGGCGAGCGGTTGGAAACGCATGCGGGGGCCCTCCTCGCCGGGCAGTATTCACCAGCCCAAGCCAAACCGCAATGCCAGCATCACGCCCGTCCCGCAGACGATGGTGCCGAACAGGCTTCGGCGCCACGCATAGAACGCCAGCCCGGCGAGCGCGCCGAAGATGCGCGCGTCGAGGACGGTGTCGACCAGGTGGCCCTGCGTCATCACGAGTTCCGGCGTGACCACCGCCGCGAGGGCCGCGGTCGGCGCGTAGTGCAGGCCTTCGCGCAGCCACCGCGGCATCGGCAATTCTTCTTTCGGCAAGAGGAAGAAGGAACGGCATAGCAGGGAGATTGCGGCCATGCCCAGCGCCGTGAAGAAAATCTCCCAGGCGCTCACGGCGCGCCCCGCCGCGCGCTGCGCACATGGTCCATCATCACGCAGACGGCTACCGCCGCCGCGATGGCGACGACGATGTTCAGCCGCAGCGGAAGCGCGTAGGCGGCCACCGCGGCCGAGGCCGCAACCGCTGCGGCGACCCAGTTCGACGGGCTGCGCAGCTGCGTGCACGTGAGCGCCAGCAGCGCCATCGTTCCCGCGAAACCCAAGCCCCACGACGCGGGAATCCCGTGTCCCGCGACGATGCCCGTGATGATCGACACCTGCCACACGCCGCAAGTCAGGAGCGCGCTGCCCAGGAAGTAATCCACGTGCTCCTTGCCTGGCAACGGCTCGGTGAAGCGCCGGACGAACAGCGCGAAGTTCGTGTCGCCCATCAGGTAACTCAAGGCGATGCGCCGCTTGCGTGGCAGGTGCGCGAAGAAAGGCCGGTAGTGGAAGCTGAAGGCCATGAAGCGCAGGCTCACGCACAGCGTGGTGGCCCAGACAACCCACAAAGGCGCGCCCGCGGCGATCAGCGGCAAGGCGGCGATCTGCGCCGATCCCGCGTACACGATGACCGACATGAAGATGGCCAGCGGGATGCCCATCCCGCTCTTGGCCATGGCAACGCCCGCGACGATGCCCCAGGCGGCGATGCCGATCGCCATCGGCACGGCATCGGCAGCTCCTTCGCGGAACAAGGGACGCCGCAAGGTGGCAAGGGCCTGTTGACGAAGTGATGCGATCGGGGATGCCAAGGGACGGATTGTCTCGCGGGACGCAGGCCAACCCTCTCACCAGCCCGGGAACCCCGCCGACACCCGCTGTCCGCCCCTTCCCTACAGGACAGCAGAGGCATGCGCGCCGATATTGGCTCATGCGATTGCGCCAACTGCTGTGCTTGCTGGCTGCCTGCGTCGCCGCGCCCCTGGCGGTGGCCGCGAAGCAGACGGTCTGCACCATCACCATCAATTCCGCCGACGAACAAAAGACGTTTCGGCGCTACCTGCCCGCCGACAAGTACGACTTCGTCGAACTCGTGGAACGCGGCCGGCCCGACTGGCTGCGCTCGTCGTGCGAAGCCAAAGTCAGCTGCGACGTCCTGATCATTTCCGGGCACCACGGCGAAGGCAGCGAAGGCAACGTGTTCTTCTCGGAAGCGAACGAGGCCCGCGAATACCTCCCGATCGAGGAGCTCGAGCGCGTGTCGTGTTCGGATTCGTGCCCGAGCCTGTTCGCGAATCTCAAGGAGGTCTACCTCTTTGGCTGCAACACCTTGAACGTGGAACCGCAGCACACGGTCTCCGCGGAGATCACACGCAGCTTCGTTCGCGAAGGCCATGCGCCGATGGATGCGGCGCAGCTTGCGAAGCGGCTCGGGCTGCAGCGCGGCGAGAGCGGGCGCGACCGCATGCGCCTGGTCTTCCCGAACGTGCCCGTGATCTACGGCTTTGCGTCGGTCGCGCCGCTGGGTCCCGTCGCCGCGGGCTTGTTGAACCGCTACTTCCAGGGCGCGGGCGCCGGGGAAGTCGGCAAGGGGCACACGAGTGGCCGCCTGCTCTCGCAGTTCTCGCAGCATCGACTCGTCGCGACGCGCGGCATGGCAACGGGAGATCCGCTCGCGGGCCTGCGGCGTGATGTTTGCATGCTTGCCGACGACCGGCTGTCCATCGCGCAAAGGGCCGATGGCATCCACCAGCTCCTGGGCGGGCCGACGGCGCAGGCTCGCCTGCTGATCGACCGCATCGAGGAATTCGCGGAAACACTGGCTCCCGAAAAGCGCGCGCAACCGGAAATCGCGCAAGCACTCGAGCGGATCGCGCAGGACACGCAGGCGCGCGACCGCTGGCTTGCATTCGCACGCGATGCGGATGGATGGAACACGCGAGCACGCATGATCAACCTGTCGCAGCAACTGGGCTGGCTCACACCCTCGCAGCGCCGCGACGAACTTGTGGCGATGACGGGCGACCTGCTTGCGCGCAAGGACATCGCGGCCACCGACGTCAACCTCGCGTGCATCGTCAACAAGGACCATGATCTCGATGGGGCGGCGGACAAGCTCGCGCAGCGTGCCGCGCGCCCGGACGGGACGGGCCATTCGGCCGTCCTGGCCTGCATGGGCAGCACCGATGCGCGCGAGCGCGTGCTGCGCGCGCTCGTCAGCCCGTCCGAGTCGGACGTGCAAATTGCACAGGCTTACCTGCGCAACCGCCCAATCACCGATGCCAGCGAGCTGCGAACCGTGACGCAATCCATAGCTTCGATGAATGCTCCGGAAGCGCAGGCCCGCGCGCTCGATGTGCTGGCGCGGCACTATGTCTCGGACCGCGACAGCGTCGCCACGCTGAAGCAGCTGTACGCCCGGACCCGTTCGGTCCCCGTGCAGAACGCGATCGCAGGCGTCCTCATCCGCGCCGACCGCAAGACGATCTCCGCCTCGGACCTGCTTCCCACGCTGCGCGAACACCGCCTGAAGGCGGGGCGCGGGGACATGGTCGACGCGCTGATCGAACGGTTGCAAGTGTCTTCCTGAGCGCGGTGACTGTTACGTAACTCAACCACACATTGCGGATGGCTGTGCAATACTGGCCCGCTCCTTCGTGCTGAGCCAAGGCCGTACTGCTCATGCCCTCCATCCCGACCGTTTCCCGCAAGCTCGCCCTGTTCGGCGCGTGCCTCGCTGCGCTCTCATGCGGCGCAATCGCGGCGCCCAAGACGATCTGCACGATCACCGTCAACTCGCCCGACGAGAAGGAAGTCTTTCGCCGCAATCTGCCGCCCGGCGATTACAAGTTCGTGGAACTGGTCGAACACGGGCGCAAGGACTGGCTCGCATCCGCGTGTCACGCGAAGGTGCAGTGCGACGCGCTGATCATCTCGGGCCACTTCGACGGCGGCGACGAGTTCTATACGGACCGCTTCGACGTGAACGAGTCGCTCGCGGTCGACGAGATGGAGCACGCGTCGTGCAGCGACTCGTGCCCGGGCGTCTTCGCGAACGTGAAGGAGGTGTACCTCTTCGGCTGCAACACGCTCAAGCCCGATCCGGTGCAGCACGTCCTGAGCAACCGCGACCGCATCCGCCACATCTTCAGGAACGTGCCCGTCATCTACGGCTTCTCGTCGAAGGCGCCGCTCGGGCGGTTCGCGGGGCCCGTCCTCGACAAGTACTTCCAGTCCGCAGGCAGCGGTGAGATCGCAACCGGCAAGCCCAGTGCCAAGCTGCTGGGCCTGTTCGCACCGGTGTCCATGACAGTGACCTCCGGCGTGACGGATGCGGATCCGCAAGCCGGCATGCGCGGCGACTCGTGCAACTTCGTCGACGACCGCCTCTCGCCCGCGCAGAAGGTGGAGTTCATGCATCGCATGCTCCAGCGCGACATGGCCGAAGTGCGCCTGTACATGGAGCAGCTTGAGCATTTCATCGCCGCCGTCGGCGTGACGCAGCGCTTCGAGAAGAAGACGGCGGCGGCTTTCGATGCGATCGCCGCCGACCGTGGGGCCCGCGAACGCTATCTTGTGTCCGCGCGCGACGCCGACGAGCCGTCCATGCGCACGCGCATGATGGCGCTCGCACGCAAGGTCGGCTGGCTGAGCGCGGCGGAAGAACAGACCGAGTTCGTGCGCATGATCGCGGACCGCATCGCGCGCGACCGCGTCGGCCGCGATGAACTGGACCTGGCCTGCGACCGCGGACGCGACACGGCGGGCGAAGCGGCGCTCAAGGGCCTGAAGTTCGCGAAGGTTTCGTCGGCCGCGGCGCTGGCTTGCATGGGCAACACCGAAGCGCACGCGCGGGTGTTGCGTGCGGTGACGAGCACGAATGCCGATGAAATCGAGTTCGCGCGGGCCTACCTGCGCCACCGGCCGCTGAGGGACGCGGGTGAAGTACGCGCCGTCGCCTCGGCCATCGGGCGCATGCCTGCTTCCGGCGCGCAGGTGCGCGCGCTCGAAACGCTGGCGCAGCAACGCGTGTCCGACCCCGAAGGCCTGCGCGAAATCGCGCGGCTGTTCCCGATCGCAAAGTCCGTCGACGTGCAACGCGCGATCGCGGGCATCCTGATCCGCGCGGACCACCGTGTGCTCGGGCACGCGGACCTTGCCCGGTCGTTGAAAGCGACACGCCTGAAGTCGCCGGATGGCGACGACGTGATCGATGCGCTGATCCGCGTGCTGCAGGCCGGCTAGGATTTGCCGCGGCGTGCGGCTTCGATCGCCGCGATATCGATCTTTCCCATCTCCATCATGGCGGCGAAAGCGCGCTTGGCCGCTGCCGGATCCGGATCGGTGATCGCGTCGGTGAGGGCGCGCGGCGTGATCTGCCACGACAGCCCCCACTTGTCCTTGCACCAGCCGCATGCGCTTTCCTGGCCACCGTTGCCGACGATCGCATTCCACAAGCGATCGGTCTCGGCCTGGTCATCGGTGGCGATCTGGAATGAGAACGCCTCGGTGTGCTTGAACGCGGGGCCGCCATTGAGTCCCAGGCACGGAATGCCGCACACCGTGAACTCCACCGTCAGCACGTCGCCTTGCTTGCCCGAAGGGTAATCACCGGGCGCGCGATGGACGGCTTTCACCGCGCTGTCGGGAAACGTCTTTGCGTAGAACTGCGCCGCTTCCAGCGCGTCGCGGTCATACCAGATGCAGATCGTGTTCTTCGGGGCCATTCGTTCTGTTTCTCCTAGTCGCGGTAACCATTCGGGTTCGCGCTTTGCCAGCGCCACGTGTCGGCGCACATCTCGTCGAGGCTGCGCTTGGCCTCCCAGCCGATGACTTCTCGCGCCAGCGCGGGATCTGCGTAGCACTGCGCGACATCCCCGGCGCGGCGCGGCGCGATGCGGTACGGGACCTTTCGGCCACTTGCCTTCTCGAAAGCCTTCACCACGTCGAGCACGCTGTAGCCCTGGCCAGTGCCGAGGTTCAGCGTGAACCCGCTGCTCTTTCCCATGAGCGTCTCGAGCGCCGCGACGTGTCCCTCCGCGAGGTCCATCACGTGGATGTAGTCGCGCACACCGGTGCCGTCGGGCGTGGGGTAGTCGTCGCCGAACACGCTCAGCGCATCCCGCTTGCCGGTGGCGACTTGCGAGATGTAGGGCATCAGGTTGTTCGGAATGCCCGACGGGTCTTCGCCGATCAAGCCGGATTGATGGGCGCCGACGGGATTGAAGTAACGCAGCACCGCGACTTTCCACTGCGCGTTGGCAGCGCAGATTGCACCGAGCATGTCCTCGCACATCAGCTTCGTCTGGCCGTACGGATTGGTGAAGCTGCGCGGAAAGTCTTCCCGGATCGGCACGGTGGCGGGGTCGCCGTAAACGGTCGCACTGCTGGAGAACACCAGCACCTCGCAGCCCGCGTCCTGCATCGATTCGAACAGGCTGATCGCACCGGCCACGTTGTTGCGGTAATACTTGAGCGGCTGCGCGACGCTTTCGCCGACCGACTTGTCCGCCGCGAAATGCACCACGCCCTTGATCTCGTGACGGCGCAGCAATGCGCCGACCAGCGCCTTGTCCGCGACGTCGCCTTCTTCGCAGATCACTGGCTTGCCTGTTATGCGCTGCAGCCGCTCGAGCACGCGCGGGTGGCTGTTGGCGAAGTTGTCGAGGATCACGGGCGTGAGGCCCGCCTCGACGAGCGAGACATAAGTGTGGCTGCCGATGTAGCCGGCGCCGCCAGTCAAGAGGATATTCATCGCGATCCTATTGTGATCGACGCGCGAGGCTCAGTGCACGGGCCAGGAAGACCGGGTTGCCGATGACGTAGCGATGGAAGAGCCGCTTGGGCTCGAGCGCAAGGCGCCACAGCCATTCGAGGCCGGAGCCGCGCACCCATGCGGGCGCGCGTGACGTCTTGCCGCCCATGAAGTCGATGATGGCCCCGCCGCACACGATGAGGCACGGGTAGCCCACGGCCGCACGCAGCATCCCCGCGACCTCCTCCTGCTTCGGCATGCCCATGCCGAGCACGATGAGCTCGGGGCGGTGTTTCGCGGCAAGCCGCACGTAGTCCGTGGTTTCGAGGAAGCCGTGCGTCGTGACGACGCGGCTTCCGGGCGCCAGCTGCCTGGTGACCTTCTCACGCGCCTGGCGCAGGTACGGGTCCTGCGTGCCGAACAGCGCGATCGAGCGGCCTGCGTAGAGTTTGAGGATCTTCGGGATCAGGTCCGTGCCATTGAGGTTCAGGCCCGGAGCCTGGTTGAGCAGGCGCAGCAGGATCGCCATGCCGATGCCGTCGCGCAGGACGATGTCGGCCTGGATCAGCGATTCGTAGAACTTGCGCGAGATCGCCGCCGAATTCATCGCGTGCGCATTGATGAAAGCGAGCACCGTGGGCTCGCTCGGGTGCGCAAGCGATTCGAGCAGCTGCTGTTCGCCGCGCTCGGTGTGCACGCGCACGACGCCCTGCACGAGCTCGCGCCAGCGCGGTTGCCATTCAGTCACGACCGGCGCCCGCGTCATGCGCGAAGACGAGCCGCCGTGTTGGGCGCAACGCGCTGGGGCTTGTCCGGCGGCGCGCCGTTGAGCACGGCGCCCACGATCGTCACGCCGAACTGGCGCAGGTCGTCGGCGAGGTGCGCCACACGCGGCACGGACGTCGCGTCGCGGCAAGCCAGCATCAACGCGGCGCCGCAGCGGGCGGCC
>DATLBJ010000213.1:0-10652 GCA_035526975.1 Ramlibacter sp. | reverse complement strand
AGCCTGAGCGCCTGCAAATCACCCGAGCCCGCGTGCGCGGCCTCCTGCTGCGGCTCGACGCGGTCGAAGAATTTCCGCAGCCGGTCGATCGGCATCATCATCAAATCGTGCAGGCACAGGCCGGGCAGCGCTTCGAGCTGCCCGCGCGTCCACTGCACGCCCACCGGCATGAAGCGCTTGGCCGGCTCCATCGCCGTGTCCGCGTCTTCCTTCGTGCCGAGCCGCCACAGCAAGGGCTCGAGCTTGAGGCGCGCACCGCCGCAGGCTTCGCATGGCGTGTAACTCCTGTACTTCGACAGGAGCACGCGGATGTGCATCTTGTAGGCCTTGGATTCAAGGTACTGGAAGAAGCGCCGGATGCCGTACCACTGCTTGTTCCAGTTGCCCTCCTTGTAGTTGGGCGCGCCGTCGATCACCCACTTGCGCTGCTCGGCGGTGAGCTTGTACCAGGGCGTGTCGCGCGGGATGCCGGCCGTCTCGGCGTGGCGCATCAAATCGTCCTGCGCTTCGGACCACGCGGGCGTCTGGATCGTCCTGATCGCGCCGGCGCGCAGCGTGAGCTTGTCGTTCGGGATGACGAGGCCCCAATCGACGCCGATCACGCGACCGAAGCCGCGGCACACCTCGCAAGCACCGACCGGCGAATTGAACGAGAACATCGACGGGATCGGGTCGGAGTAGCGGATGTCGCTGTCGGGGCAGTGCAGGCCGGTCGAGAACTTCCAAACCTCCTCCGGTCGCCCTGAGCTTGTCGAAGGGCCGGCTTCGACAGGCTCAGCCCGAACGGGATAGATGCTCATCCGCCCCGAGCCGCGCTTGAGCGCCACTTCGATCGCCTCGATCGCCCGCACGCGCTCCGTGTTCTGCATGCGGAAACGGTCGGCCACCACATCGAGCACCTTGCGCGGGCCGGTGGCCGTCGCAACCTCGCGCTGCGTGTGCACGCGCGTGAAGCCGCTGGCGGAGAGCCACTGCTCGACTTCCTCCTGCGAGGTGTTGCCCGGCAGTTCCACCGGGAACGTCACGACCACGCGCGGATCGCCAGCGCGCGTTCGCGCCATCAGTTCGTCATAGATCGTGTCGGGCGTGTCATGGCGCACCGGCAGCGCGGTCTGCCTGTCGAACAACTGCGCGGCGCGCGCGAACAGCAACTTCAGGTGGTCGTTCAACTCCGTCATCGTCCCGACGGTGGAACGCGACGAGCGAACCGGGTTCGTCTGGTCGATGGCGATCGCGGGCGGCACGCCTTCGACGCGATCCACCGCGGGCTTGTCCATGCGGTCGAGGAACTGGCGTGCGTACGCCGAGAACGTCTCTACATAACGGCGCTGCCCTTCCGCATAGAGCGTGTCGAACACCAGGCTCGACTTGCCCGAGCCGCTCGGGCCGGTGACGACCGTGAGCTCCCCGGTGCGCAGGTCGACATCGAGGTTCTTGAGGTTGTGCTGGCGGGCGCCGCGGATGCGGATCACTCCCTGGGTCATACGGCGGGTCTTTCCAAAGAAGGCCAAACATTCTAGGGATGCCCGCCCACCAATTCCTGTCATGTGGGTTTCCACAACGTAGAAGCCACAAGCGACATCGCGATTTCCTTTCCTAGACTTTCCTGACGGAACACTGAAGGAGACAGCCATGGGAAGGATTCGTCGTTGGCAATCGGTCGCGTTCCTGGTGGGCGCCCTCCTGGGCGGCACTGCGCACGCGGACATCGTGGTGGGAGAGACTGTGGGCCTGACAGGGCCCGTGGCCGCCACCGTCAAGGAGGCACTGATCGGCGCCCGCCTCTACATCGACTGGGTGAACGCCACCGGCGGCGTGAAGGGCGAGAAGATCGAACTCGTCACGCTGGATGACCAGTTCGACGTGAAGAAAGCCGCGGAAAACGCCCGCGTGCTCATTGAAGAGAAGAACGCGGTCGCGCTCTTCATGAATCGCGGGACGCCGCACTCGCAGGCCATCATGCCGCTGCTCGGCAAGCACGCGATCGCGCTGGTGGCGCCTTCGACCGGCGCGATGCTGCTGCACAAGCCCGTGAACAAATACGTCTTCAACGTGCGCGCGCCTTACCAGCGCGAGGCCCAGAAAGCCATCGAGCACCTGGGCACACTGGGCATCAACCGCATCGCGGTCGTCCATGTGGATGACACCTTCGGCGCCGATGCGATGGAAGGCGCGGCGCAAGGGTTCGCGCGCGCCAGGCTCAAACCGGTGGCCGTGGTCAAGGCCGATCGCGACAGACCCGACTACACGAAGATCGTGCCGCCGCTGGTCGCCGCCAATGCGCAGGCCGTGCTGTGGATCGGCTCCGGCACCGCAGTGTCCGAAGGAATCAAGGCGTTGCGGGCCGCCGGTTCGGCGTCGCAGGTCGTCACCCTCTCGAACAACGCATCGGGCGGCTTCATCAAGCTGCTGGGCGATGCGGGCAAGGGCGTGATCGTCACGCAAGTGTTTCCGTACGAGCGCTCCTATGCGTACCCGTTCGTGCAGGAAGCACTCTCGCTCGCGAAGGAATCGGGCGTGAACGATTTGTCGCCGGCAATGCTCGAAGGATTCGCCGGCGCGAAGGTGCTGGTCGAAGCCCTCAAGCGTGCATCACCCAAAGCCACGCGCGCGAAAGTGCTGGCCGCGCTGGAAAGCATGAAGAAGTTCGACCTGGGCGGCCTGGAGGTGAGCTACAGCGCCGGCGACCACACCGGCCTCGAATTTGCCGACCTCTCGATCATCGGCGCCGACGGACGCTTCCGCCGCTGAACGCGAGCACGCCACGACTCGCTGACCCTCTCCGGCGCGAATGCCACGCCGGCTTACGCCGGCTTCGCGTTCACCCGGCCGACGGCCGCGGGAATCGCGGAAACGCCGGTCCACGCGGGCGATGCGAACCACGCATCGCCTTCGAGGTACGCGCGCAGGATCGGCAACGCGTCGAAACCCCAGAAGAGCTGGTCGTCCACCGCGAATGTCGGCACGCCAAACGCGCCGCGCGCGATGGCCTCGTCGGTGTTCGACTTGAGCCGCGATTTCACTTCGTCGCTTGCGGGGTCGCGCTTCGGTCCGAGCTGTTGCTGCAGCTGCGCGACGCGCTGCGGATCCGCCGCGTCCGCGCCCCCGCGCCAGGCGTGGCGAAAAATCGTCTCCGCGGCGTGGCGATTGACCGCACCGTTGTCCCCGCACGCGATTGCAAGACGCAGCAGCGCGAGCGGGTTGAAAGGATGCGATGCGGGCATCTGCATCTCGATGCCGTTCGCCTTCGCGTTCCACAGCACCTGCCGGTAGGTCCAGTCCCGCTTGCCGGGGATCTCGGCGGGGCCGAGCTGGCCGTGCGTCTTGAGGAACGCCGCGAAGAGCACGGGCCGGTATTCGACTTCATAGCTCAGGCCCTGCAGCGCCTTCGGCAATTGCTCGAACGCGAGGTACGCGTACGGAGAAATGAAATCGAGGTAGCACGTGATGTGTTTCATGTTTCCGAATCCAGTCGTTTCGCGATCTCCGCCCACACTTCGCGCTTGTCGTCCTCGCCCATGCGTCCCCAGGCAGCGATCTCATCGAGCGTGCGGCGGCAGCCCTCGCACAGCTCCGTGTCCATGTCCATGCGGCAGACGGACACGCAGGGCGACGGCACCTCGCGAAGCATGCCGCCCGCGACGCGGCGCGCCTGCTTGCGAAGCAACGCCAGTGACGAATTCAAGCCTTCGCGTCCTGCACGACATCCGCCACCGGCGCACCCGTGAGCCGCTCGAGGTCATGCGGATTGAGCTTGAACACGCCGTGAGGATGCCCCGCCGCGGCCCAGATCTCGTCGAAGCGGAACAGCTCGCGATCGATCAGCGTCACGGGCGGCGAGGCATGCGCGATGGGCGACACGCCCCCGATCGAATAGCCCGTCCTGGCCTTCACGAAATCCGCATCGGCGCGGCCGGTCTTTCCCACGATCGCATCGACCTTCTTCTCGTCGACACGCTTGTCGCCCGAGGTAATCACCAGCACCGCCGCGTCATCGGACTTGCGACGGAAGATGATGCTCTTGGCGATCTGCCCGACCTGGATGCCCAGCGCATCGGCCGCCTGCTGCGCCGTGCGTGCCGCGTCGTCGAGCATCACGGGCGTGTGCGGATGGCCCTTGTCTCGCAAGGCCTGCGCAACGCGCTGCACGCTTTCGGGCAGCATCACGCCGCCCTCTTGTTGAGGATCGCGGTGGCCGCGCGCGAATTCGGCTTGCGCTGCAGGAAGTCGCTGATGTATTGGCCGGCGTCGATCAATTTGTCCAGGTCGATGCCCGTGTCGATGCCCAGGCCTTGCAACATGTACACGACGTCTTCGGTGGCGACGTTGCCGGTGGCGCCCTTGGCGTACGGGCAGCCGCCCAGTCCCGCCGACGATGAATCGAACTGCCACACGCCCATCTCCAGCGAAGCCAGGGTGTTCGACAACGCCTGGCCATACGTGTCATGGAAATGGCCCGAGATGTCGTCGATGTCGTAGTGCTTGAGCGCGGCTTCCATGGCGCGCTGCACTTTTCCGGCCGTGCCGGTACCGATGGTGTCGCACACGCCGACGTGATGCACGCCGATCTCCTTCATCAACCGGGCCACCAGCTCGACGCGCTCGGGCGCGATCTCGCCTTCGTAGGGACACCCGACCGCGGTGGAGATCGCGCCGCGCACATGGATGGCGTGCTTGCGCGCGGCCTCGACAACCGGCGCGAAGCGTTCGATCGATTCGGCGATCGAGCAATTGATGTTTCGCTGGCTGAACGCCTCGCTCGCGGCGCCGAAGACGACGATCTCGTCGGGCTTCGAGGCCACGGCCGCCTCGAATCCCTTGATGTTGGGCACGAGCACCGAGTAACGCACGCCGGGCTTGCGATGGATCCCCGCCATGACTGCCGTGTTGTCCGCCATCTGCGGGACCCACTTCGGCGACACGAAGCTGGTGACTTCGATCTCCTTCAGGCCGGCGTCCTGCAACATATGCACGAGATGGATCTTGACCTCGGCCGGCACCATCTGCTTTTCGTTCTGCAGGCCGTCGCGCGGGCCGACGTCGACGAGCTTCACCTTGGCGGGCAACTTCATGATGCCTCCTAGTATCCGCGCTTGCGGTCAACCCTGCCGCCGATGGGCTCTCCGCGCTCGAACGCGCGGATCTTCCCCGCGATCTGCGCGATGGTCTCGTCGCGCAATGTGCGCGCCGAGGTGTGGGGCGTCACCGTGATTTTCGGATGGCGCCAGAACGGGTGCTCCGGCGGCAGCGGCTCGGTGCGGAAAACATCGAGGGTTGCGCCGGCGAGATGCCCTTCATCGAGCAGCGCGATGAGGTCGTCGTCGACCAGGTGCGCGCCGCGTGCGACGCCGATCACATAGCCGCCCGCCTGCAGCAGCGAGAGGTTGCGGCGGTTCATGATGCCGCGCGTCTCGTCCGTCAGCGGCAGGAGGCACACGAGGATGCGCGTCGCGCGCAGGAAATCGTCGAACTCCCCGGCGCCCGAATAGCAGCGGATGCCCGGAATGTCCTTGCGCGTTCGGCTGTAGCCGTGCACGGGGTACTCGAACGATGCGAGGGCCTGCGCCACGCGCGCACCGAGCACGCCCAGGCCCATCACGCCGACGGGAAATTCATTGCGGCGGCGCGGCTTGCGAAAAGCCCACTGGCCTCGCGCCATTGCCTCGTCATACGCGTCGAACTCGCGGAAGTGGCGAATCACCGCGTGGCACACGTACTCGGCCATTTGGACCGACATGCCGGCGTCTTCCAGCCGCACAAGCACCGCGTCGGGCGGCAAGGTCAGCGACAGGAAGGGATCGACACCGGCCCCGATGTTGAACACGCCCTTGAGTCCGGGTTGCTCGTCGAACATCTGCTGTGGCGGCGTCCAGACCACGGCGTAGTCGGCGTGCGGTGCGCCGGGTTGCCAGAACGCCACATCCGCTTCCGGCAGCGCTGCCGCCAGGCCATCGACCCAAGGCTCGACCTTCGTGTTGCCGGCGTAGAAGAGGATCTTCATGCGGAGACTCTGAGCAGCTCCGCGCCTTCCGCGACCTGGTCGCCCGGTGCATACAGCAGCTCCTGCACCGTGCCATCGAGCGGCGCGGCGATGGTGTGCTCCATCTTCATCGCCTCCATCACTGCGAGCGGCTGGCCCTTGCTGACCTTGTCGCCTGCCTGGACCGCGAACGAGATCACCTTGCCGGGCATCGGCGCCGTCAGCCGTCCCACGTCGGCGGCGCCTTCCCCCGCGTGCGCAAGCAGGTCGAGTGCGACGATGGTCGCCGCACCGCGATCGGTGAACACATGGTCGGTCTCCCCGTTGGCATAGACCATCGCCGCGAAGCGCTCCCCCGCGAAGTGGATCTCGAGGCGATCGCCGCAGCGAGTGAACGATAACGCACCCGACACATTTCCGACCGTCAGCGCCAGGCCACCGTCATGCAAGTAGGTCAGCGTGGCGGCCGCGTGCTCGCCCGCAAAGTCGAACTCGAAGCGCCGCGTGGCGACACCGAACGCCCGGAACCCATCGCGCCGACTGAACGGGTCCCGCTCCTGCTGCGCCCGCTCTGCGTCGAGGCATTGCGCGATCGCGGCCGCCGCAGCGTGCGCAAGCGGCACCGGCTGCTGCTTGAACAGTACCGCGGCTTCGCGGGGGATCAAGGCCGTATCGAGATCGGCCTGCGCGAACGACTGGCTCTTCACGACATGGCGCAGGAACTGCACGTTGGTCGCGACGCCCACGATGTGCGTCTGCGCGAGCGCCTCGTCGAGCCGCGCCAGCGCCTGCTCGCGCGAGTCGCCGCGCACGATCAGCTTGGCGATCATCGAGTCGTAGAACGGCGAGACGGCATCGCCTTCGCCGAACCCGGTGTCGACGCGCACGTCGCCGCGCGTGAACGCAACATGCTGCGGCCAGCGGGCGACATCGAGCCGCCCGGTCGCGGGCAGGAAGTTGTTGTCGGGGTTCTCCGCGCAAATCCGCGCTTCGATGGCATGGCCGTGGAAGGCGAGCTCGTCCTGTCGTTTCGGCAACGGTTCGCCCGATGCAACGCGCAACTGCCATTCCACCAGGTCCAGCCCCGTGATCGCTTCGGTCACGGGGTGCTCCACCTGCAGGCGCGTGTTCATCTCCATGAAGAAGAAGTTCATCTCTCCTTTGCCGCGCTGCTCGACGATGAATTCGACCGTGCCCGCGCCGACGTACTTCACTGCGCGCGCTGCCGCCACTGCTGCTTCGCCCATCTGCTTGCGCATCGCGAGCGGCATGCCGGGGGCCGGGGCTTCCTCGAGCACCTTCTGGTGGCGGCGCTGCACCGAGCAATCGCGCTCGAACAGGTACACGCAGTTGCCCTGCGTGTCGCCGAACACCTGGATTTCGATGTGGCGCGGCCGCTGCACGTACTTCTCGATCAACACGGCGTCGTCGCCGAACGAGTTCGTCGCCTCGCGCTTGCACGATTCGAGCGCCGCCATGAAGTCGTCGGCCTTGTCCACCGCGCGCATGCCCTTGCCGCCGCCGCCCGCGCTGGCCTTGATCAGCACCGGGTAGCCGATGCGGTCGGCTTCCTTCTTGAGCAATTGCGGGTCCTGCGCGGCGCCGTGATAGCCGGGCACCAGCGGCACGCCGGCCTTTTCCATCAACTGCTTCGATTCGGCCTTCAGGCCCATCGCCTGGATCGCCGAAGCGGGCGGGCCGATGAACACGAGCCCCGCCTCGGCGCACGCTTTCGCGAAATCCTCGTTCTCCGAGAGAAAGCCATAACCGGGATGGATCGCCTGCGCGCCCGTGGCCCGCGCCGCGTCGATGATGCGCTCCCAGCGCAAATAACTTTCCTTGGGCGCGCTGCCGCCGATATGCACGGCTTCATCGCAGGCCTTCACATGCTTTGCGTTCGCGTCGGCGTCGGAATAGACAGCGACCGTGCGAATCGACATGCGCCGCGCCGTCGCCGCGACGCGGCAGGCGATCTCACCGCGATTGGCGATCAGGATCTTCTTGAACATATTTCACGTTCGGCATGTGGCCGGAGAAAAGTTGCGACAGCCTTTGCATCACGATGCGCAGGAACTTGAACAGCACGATGACGAGCGCAATGCCGGCAACGATCGCCACGCCCAGGGTGATGGCGAAGAGGACGGGGTGCGTGGCCGACAGCCACAGCATGAAGACCACGAACCCGTCTTCGAGCAGGGACACGCCGATGTTCGAGAACGGCTCGGGCGAAGTGTTCACCGCCGCGCGCGTCGTGAGTTTCGTGACGTGGCTGGTGGCCGCGAGGCTGCCCCCGAGGATCGCGCCGACCCACGCCATGGTCGAGCCGTCGGCGCCGAGCGCGCCCGCCGCCAGCGCCGCACCGGCGGGAATGCGGATCAAGGTATGAACCATGTCCCACATCGTGTCGACGTACGGAATCTTGTCCGCGAAGAATTCGACGAAGCACATGAAGCCCGCGGCGAACAGGACGGCCGGGTGCTGCAGCACCTGCAATCCATGCGGCAGGTCCACGAAGCCGAAGTAGCCGGCAGCGCCCGTGAGCAGCACCACCGCATACAAGCGGATGCCGCTGGCCCAGCCGAGCGCCGCGGCCAATGCGAACAGCTGCGGCGTGCCGATCAGGTGATCCATGACGGCTTCCGTTTGCCCAGGAATGACTGGATGCCCTCACGGCCTTCGTCGCTCACGCGGATGTCGGCGATGCCCTTGACGGTGCGCTCCACGAGCACGTGGTCGATCTCGCGCCCCGCGACGTCGTGCACGAGGTCCTTGCACGCCTTGACGGCGGAAGGACCCGCGCTTACCAGCGCTTGCGCGATCTCGTTGACCTTGGCGTCGAGCCCGTCGGCCTTGACCACTTCGTGCACGAGGCCGACGCGATGCGCTTCGGCGGCGGAGAAGCGCTCGGCCGTGAGGAACCAGCGGTGCGCGGCACGCGCGCCCATCGCGCGGATCACGTACGGGCTGATGGTCGCGGGGATCAGGCCCAACCTGACTTCGCTCAGGCAATAGCTGGCCGTGTCCACGGACACCGCGATGTCGCACGCGGCAACAAGCCCCATCCCGCCGGCATAGACGTCGCCCTGCACACGCGCGATCGTGGGCTTCGGGCACCGGTACAACACGCGAAGCATGTTCGCCAGCGCACGCGCATCGTCGACGTTCTGGTCGTACGAGAACGACGCCATGCCCTTCATCCAGTTGAGGTCCGCCCCCGCGCAGAAGGCGGAGCCGTTCGCCGCCAGCACGATGCAACGGACTTCATGCCGCCCGGCGAGCTCGACGAACACGGCCGAAAGCTCCGCGATCACTTCATCGTTGAAGGCGTTGCGCACATCGGGACGGTTCAGCGTGACCGTCGCGACGCCGGAATGAAAATGCAGCTCCAGGTGTTTCACAGCCCGTGTCCTTTCAATAGCGCTTGGCCACTTCCTCGAGCATCACCTCGGTCGCGCCACCGCCGATGGCCAGCACGCGCGCGTCGCGCCACAGGCGCTCGATCGCCGTCTCGCGGATGTAGCCCATGCCGCCGTGGAATTGCTGGCACGCCTGCACGACCTCGTTGACCAGTTCGCCCGTCAGGGCTTTCAGCATCGACACATCCTGCACGATGTCGTGGCCCTGCGTGACGCGCCATGCACAGTGATACATGAATTGCCGCGCAGCACGCGTTTTCGCGTCCAGCATCGACAGCCGCTGGCGGATGACCTGCTGGTCCCACAGCAAGCCACCGAAGGCCTGGCGCTGGCGCACGTAGTCGAGCGTCAATTCGAGTGCGCGAGTGCAATGGCCGACGGCCATGGCCGCCAGCGCGATGCGCTCGGTCTGGAAATTCTTCATCACCGAGTAGAAGCCCTGTCCTTCTTCGCCGAGCAGGTTCGCTGCCGGCACGCGCACGTTGTCGAACACGAGCTCGGCCGTGTCGGACGACAGCCAGCCGGTCTTCTTCAGCGCGCGGCCCACCGTGAACCCCGGCGTGCCTTTCTCGACGATGCACATCGACATCTCGCGCTTGCCCGGGCCCGTCTTTGCCGCGACGAAGTACACGTCGGCATGCACGCCGTTCGTGATGAACATCTTCGTGCCGTTCATCACCCAATCGTCGCCATCCCGCTTTGCGGTGGTCCGGATGGCGGCGACATCCGAGCCCGCGCCGGGTTCCGTGATCGCGACAGCGGTGATCGACTCGCCTTTGATCGCGCGCTTCAGGTACTTCTCCTTCTGCGCCTCGCTGCCCGCGTGATGCAGATGCGGGCTCGCCATGTCGGTGTGCACGAGCACGGTGATGATGAAGCCGGCGTAGGTCGACTGCGACAGCGCCTCGGCGAACACCAGGTTTGTGAGCGCGTCCGCTTCCGCGCCGCCGTACTTCGAGTCGTACATCAGGCCGAACAGGCCGGCGTCACCCATGCGGCGCAGCACGTCGCGCGGAACGAAGCCCTGCTCTTCCCACTTGTCCGCGTGCGGCTCGACTTCGCGCGAGATGAAGCGCGCCACCTGCTCGCGAAGCTGCTCGTGCTCGTGGGTGAGGTAGATGGAGTCCATGCCTACATCCGGAACACGCCGAACTTCGGCTCGCCGATCGGCGCATTCATCGCCGCCGACAGGCCCAGCGCGAGCACGCGCCGCGTATCGGCCGGGTCGATCACACCGTCGTCCCACAGCCGTGCGC
>DATLBJ010000212.1:0-11474 GCA_035526975.1 Ramlibacter sp. | reverse complement strand
CGGGAGCCAGCCACAGTTCCACTTTCACGTCGTATTCCTTGCGCGGGTTGCGAATCAGGTGCACTGCCTGCATCTTCCCTCCGGGCAACGTCAGGCTCTCCGTGCCTTCGACCGTGAAAGTCCAGGGCTCCGCTTCCCTCGTCGATGCGGTTTGCACGGTGATCGTCGAGCCCGCGCGGTACTTCGAGGGTTCACCCGCGAGCATCGCGCCGAGCTGCATGACGATGCTCAGGCGGTCCTGCACTCCCGGCTCGAGCGCCGCTTCGGGCTTATTGGTCGAGAAGACCACGCGGCCATTCTCCCGATCGAAGTGCGCCGCCTCTTCGCTGCGCGATTTGTCGGAGAAGCGCACGGGCGCAAGCCCCTCGGCCGTGACGAGGCCGACGCTGCGCTGCGTGCGCGGACGAATGAAAGGAAACGGCGAACTCATGGACAGCTGCGCCTCGTACTCGCCATCGCGATTGCGCCACTCGAGCACCGCGTTGCCGCGCACGGTCAAGCCCTTGCCGGAGGCAGTCACGTCATAGTGGTAGCGGGCAGAGGGAGCGACGGCGAAATGGGTCGCGCGCGCTGCGCCCGCTTCATGCGTTGCGCTGGCGGGCGGCGTTGCTTCGGCAGCTTTTGCAAAACTCGCTGCCGGCGCAGGCGCTGATGCAATGGCGCGCGTGCGGGGTGCAACGGGCGCCACTTCCTGCGTTCCAGGAGCAGGCGGCGGTGGTGCGACAGGGACGCGCGATTTCGCGGGCGCGGGTCGCAGGGCTTCCTGCGTTGGCGTGGGTGCGGGCGTGGGCGCCGGCGGCGTCACCGTCCGCGCGATGAACGTGCCATTCGGCCTTGCCGGCGCGATGGCGCGCGGAATACCACCGAGCAACCAGATGTGCACCGCGAGCACGACGGCGGTCAGCGCGGCGAGCTTCGAGCTACTCACCACGGTACCCCAGGTCGCTCGACAACTGTCTGGCCATCGCCCGTAGCGGCCGGTCCACGGCGCCGCCCCACGCGGCATCGAACGTGCCCGTGGGCCCGAGCGCGACGACACCCACTGCGACGTGACCGTCGGCGTCGAACACCGGCGCGCAGAAGCCGACGATGCCGGGCAGCAGCGTGTCGACCACGCGCGCCGCGCCGCGCTGGCGCACTTCGTCGAGCATCGCCCGCGCTTGCGCGAGCGTCGCCGGCATGTCCTTGCGCCCTTGCTTGTGCGCGCGCGCGACTTCGTCCTTGATGAGCGGCGCAATTGCGTCCTTGCTCACGAACGCCGCGAAGCAGCGACCCGTCGCTGACGAGAGAAGCGGCATCACGTCACCGAGGCGCAGGTTCACGGTGACGGCTTGCGGCGACTCTTCCCAATGCACGATCGTCGGCCCGTGGTTGCCCCACACCGCGAGGGCGACGGTGTGCCCGATCTCCTCGAGCAGCGTCGAGGCGCGCTGGCGCGCGAGCTTGACGGCATCGAGCCGCGACAGCGACGACAATCCCAGCTTCAATGCCGACGGCCCGAGGTCGTAGCGCGTGCTGGCGTCGTCCTGCACCACGAGTTGCAGGCGCTGGAAGCTCACGAGGTAACGATGCGCCTTCGCCGCGCTCATGCCGGCGGCGGCCGCAAGGTCGCGCAGCATCAACGGGCCTTGCGCCTTGGCCAGCACATCGAGCAGCGAGAAGCCGACTTCGACCGATTGGATGCCGGCGCGTTCTTTCACCTTCGGCATCCGTTAGAATTACGATTAGGTAAATTCATTTCACTATGCGTAACTGCGCGACTCTAGCGCAGTGCGTACAAGGCCGCAAATCCGCACATGAAACTCGCCACGTACAAGGACGGCTCGCGCGACGGGCAACTGGTCGTCGTCTCGCGCGACCTGTCGACGGCGCATTATGCGACCGGCATCGCCGAGCGCCTGCAGCAGATGCTGGACGACTGGAACTTCATCTCGCCGCAACTGCAGGACCTGTACGAGACGCTCAACGGCGGCAAGGCGCGCCACGCTTTCCCCTTCGATCCCGCGCAGTGCATGGCCCCGCTGCCGCGCGCCTACCAGTGGGCCGATGGTTCGGCGTACATCAACCATGTGGAACTGGTGCGACTCGCGCGCAACTCCAGGGTTCCGGACAACTACTACACCGAGCCTCTCATGTACCAGGGCGGCGCGGACGATTTCCTCGGCCCGCGCGACGATGCGCCGTTCGTCACCGAGGACTGGGGCATCGACTTCGAAGCGGAGGTCGCGGTGATCACGGCCGACGTGCCGATGACGAGCACGCCGGAACAGGCGCTCGACGGCATCCGCCTCGTGATGCTGGCCAACGACTGGTCGCTGCGCCACCTGATCCCCGACGAACTCGCGAAAAGTTTCGGCTTCTTCCAGAGCAAGCCCGCGACGGCCTTCAGCCCCGTCGCCGTCACGCTGGACGAACTCGGCGACGCGTGGAAGGACGGCAAGCTCAATCTCACGATGCAGGCGCAGTGGAACGGCCGGACCGTGGGCATGTGCGATGCGGGCCAGGAAATGACGTTCCACTTCGGCCAGCTGATTGCGCACCTGTGCAAGACGCGCAATTGCCGCGCGGGCTCCATCGTCGGCAGCGGCACGGTGAGCAACCGTGCCATCGAGAAGGACGGCAGGAAGGAATGGGTCAAGGGCTACTCGTGCATCGCCGAGAAGCGCGCGATCGAAACCATCCTCGATGGCAAGCCCGGCACCGACTACATGAAGTTCGGCGACACCATCAAGATCGAGATGAAGGGCAAGGACGGGCAATCGGTCTTCGGCGGGATCGAGCAACGCGTCGTGAAGTACGACGCATCGAAAACCTCAAAGCCTTAGCCACGGCGTCCCTGTCTCCTCGGGCTGCGCCTGCACCAGCGCGTCGAGGAAACTGTCGCACCACCAGTGGACGTCGAACTCGCGGATCGTGTCCATCAGCGAGTTGTGGCGCATGCGCCGCTCTTCGAGCGGCATCTGCAGCGCGAGGTGGAATGCGTTGGCCATGCCTTCGACGTCGTACGGATTGACGAGGATCGCGTCGCGCAGCTGTTCCGCCGCGCCGGCGAAGCGCGAGAGGACCAGCACACCCGGATCGGCGGGATCCTGCGCCGCCAGGAATTCCTTGGCCACGAGATTCATTCCATCGCGCAGCGGCGTGACGAGCGCGACCCGGCTGGCCCGGTACAGGCCCGGCAAGCGCGCGCGCGCGACGTTGCGGTGGATGTAGCGCACCGGCATCCAGTCGAGTTCGCCGAAGTTGCCGTTGATCGAGCCGCACAGCGATTCGAGCTCGTGCAGGATGTCGGTGTACGCGCCGACGTCCTCGCGGCTCGGTGATGCGATCTGCACCAGCGTCGCGCTGTTGCGGTGCTCGGGGTAGCGCTCGAGCAACTCGCGAAACGCCAGGATGCGATTGGGCAGGCCCTTCGAATAGTCGAGCCGGTCGACGCCGACCAGCAACTTGCGCCGCGAATATTCGCGCCGCATGCGCTCGAACATTTCGCGCCCTTCCGGGGCCAGCGCCAAGCCCTCGAATTCCTCGACATCGATGCCGATCGGGAACGCGCCGGCCTGCACAGTGCGGTTGAACGCGCGCCAGCGTCCGCCTTCCAGCCGCGCTGCGTGCGCTTCGGCCTGCACGTAACGCGTGAAGTGCAGCAGGTCGGCGTTGCTCTGGAAGCCAACGAGGTCATAGGCGAACAACGCGCGCATCAACCAGTCGTGGCCGGGAATCGCCGCGAGGATCAGCGATGGCGGAAGCGGGATGTGCAGGAAAAAGCCGATGCGCTGGTTGCAGCCGAGCGCACGCAGTTCCGCTGCCAGCGGGATCAGGTGATAGTCGTGCACCCACAGGATGTCGTCGTCGCGCAGCAGCGGCTTCAACTTGCGCGCGAACATCTGGTTCACGCGCCGGTAGCCGGTGATGTAGCGCGCGTCGAAATCGGCCAGGTCCAGCCGGTAGTGGAACACCGGCCACAGCACGCCGTTGGCATAGCCTGCGTAGAAGCTGTCGTGGTCCTCGCGGCTCAGGTCCACCGTGACCAGCGTGACCGGGCCCGCGTGCTGCGTGTGGACCTGCGTTTCACCCGAACGCCCGCCCTGGGCCGGTTCGATCACCTTGCCGCTCCAGCCGAACCACAGCCCGCCCGTGTTCTGCAGCACGTCGGACAGCGCCACCGCAAGGCCACCGGCCGCGGTCTTGCGCGGGTCCGCCAGACGGTTGGAGACGACGACCAGGCGCGCCATCGCCCCTCAGATCACGGTGTCCCACGGTGCCGACAACCGCACCGCGGCGTTGATGATGCCGACCATGGAGTACGTCTGCGGGTAGTTGCCCCACATCTCGCGCGTGACCGGGTGCGTGTCTTCCGACAGCAGGCCGAGATGGTTGCGGTTGCCCAGCATCACCTCGAAGATCTCGCGCGCTTCCTGCTTGCGGCCGATGCGCGAGAGCGCGTCGATGCGCCAGAAAGTGCAGACGTTGAACGACACCTCGGGCTTGCCGAAATCGTCGGCCGCTTCGTAGCGGCGCATGTACGGGCCGTCGCACAGGTGCGTCTCGAGCGCCGCGACGGTGGAGATGAAACGCGGGTCTTTCGGCTCGATGAAATTCACCTCGGCCATCAGCAGCACGCTCGCGTCGAGATCCTTGCCGCCGAAACTCTCCGCAAAGGCGCCGCGCGACTCGTTCCACGATTCGCGCAGGATGCGCTCGCGAATCAGCTCGGCCCGCCCGCGCCAGTACGCCACGCGATCGGGCAGCTTGAGCACGTGCGCGATCTTCGCAAGCCGGTCGCATGCGACCCAGCTCATGAGCGCCGAGGACGTGTGAACCCGCGCGCGTGTGCGCAGCTCCCACATCCCGGCATCGGGCTTGTCGTAGATGCGGAAGGCCTGTTCGCCCACGGCTTCCAGGTACGTGAACTCCGCCTTGCCGGCGCGGCGGAACAGCCGCTGGTCGTGGAACGACTGCGCGGCCGCGAGGATGATGTTGCCGTACACGTCGTGCTGGAAATGCTCCTGCGCCTGGTTGCCCACGCGCACCGGGCCCATGCCGCGATAGCCGGGCAGGTGTTCGAGGATCGCCTCGGGCAACTGCTCCTCGCGCCCGATGCCGTAGAGCGGCTGGATGTGGCCGCCGGCGGTCTTCACGACGATGTTGTTCAACCAGCGCAGGTATTCTTCCATCGTCGCGACTTCGGAGATGCCGTTGAGCGCCCGCACCACGAAGAACGCATCGCGCAACCAGCAGTACCGGTAGTCCCAGTTGCGCCCGCTGTTCGCGTGCTCGGGAATGCTCGTGGTCATCGCCGCGATGATCGCGCCGGTGTCTTCGTACAGGGAAAGCTTCAGTGTGATCGCCGCGCGGATCACCGCCTCCTGGTATTCGAGCGGGATCGCCAGTGCCCGCGTCCAGCTGCGCCAGTACGCCACCGTCTCCTGCTCGAAGTTGCGCGCCGTGTCTTCGATGCCGGAGTTGAGCGTTTCATCCGGACCGAGGATGAAGTTCATCGGCCGGTCGATCACGAAGAACGATTCGTCGAGCACGTAATTGATCGGCACATCGGTGTTCAGGCGCAGCGACAGCGCCGGCCCGACATAGCGGATGTGCGTGCTGCCTTGCGTGATCCCGGGCGTGACGCGGCCCCAGTCGAAACGCGGGCGGATCACCACCCGCATGCGGGGCGAGCCGGAGAGCAGCTCGACGCGGCGGATCAGCGTGGTGGGCCGGAACATGCGGCCGCGGCTCGAAAAGCGCGGCGCGAAGTCGGTGATCTGGATGCCCTGGCCCTGCTCGTCGTAGAGGCGCGTGTGCAGGACCGCGG
Organism: Ramlibacter sp.; assembly: GCA_035526975.1. Classification (GTDB taxonomy): domain Bacteria; phylum Pseudomonadota; class Gammaproteobacteria; order Burkholderiales; family Burkholderiaceae_C; genus Ramlibacter. The sequence goes on along the minus strand of DATLBJ010000212.1, from coordinate 5,662 downwards.
TGTTCGGCTCGTACTCCTGCTCCGAGCGCGCGAAGTTCTCCAGCTCGAAGGTCCACATGCTGGCCTTGTCGCTGGGGTCGAGCAGCGCATCGAACACCGGGTCCGCGTCGAAGCGCGGGAGGCAGCACCACACGATGCCGCCGCGTTCGTTCACCAGCGCGTTGAAAGCGCAATTGCCGATCACGCCGAGCTTGAGCGACGCTTCGACTTCTTGCAGCGGCACTTTCATGCGGCCACCTTTCCGGCCTTCGTCGCCACGGCGTTCTGGAGTTGTTCGCGAAACGCGGCAGGGGATGCGATGCGCGCGAAGGCGACGGACGAACCCGTGCCGACCTTCATCCCGAGCCCGCGCATGCGCTGCACGGTGGCGAAGCCCACCTCGTCGGTGATGTCGTCGCCGACGAACACCGGCGTGCGTCCCGCGAACGGCGCTTCCGCCATGAACGCTTCGATCGCCGCCCCCTTGCTCGCGCCGCCGGGCTTGGCTTCGACCACCATCTTGCCGCGCAGCAGCGTCAGGCCCGGCGATTGTTCGACGGCTGCCTGCATCGCCGCGACGCATTCGTCTTCGAGCTGCGGGGCCTGGCGGTAGTGCAAGGCGATCGAGCCGCGCTTGTTCTCCAGGCGCAGCTCGGGATGGCGCTGCACCAGCGTGGACGCCGCGTGCTGCACTTGTTCGAGCGGATGCGTACTGACGAGTGTGACTTCGCCGTTGGCACCGCGCCGCTCCGCGCCATGCACCCCGGCCAGCGGCAGCACCAGTGGGCGAAGGAAGTCGTCGATCTGGTCGATCGGCCGGCCCGAGATCAGCGCCAACGCGCCGCCGAGGTAGGCGTGCAGGTGTTCGAGCGTCTGGATGAGGGGATGCGGCACGACGACGGCTTCCGGCTGGGGTGCGATGTCGACCAGGGTGCCGTCGAAGTCCAGGAAAACCGCGCACGAGGGGTACAGGATGTCCACGAAATTCATCGTGCATGACCGTATCACACGGTGCGCGGCGCGACAGCTCAAGCAAACGCCTGACCATGTAGGACGACGCCTACGCCCGTCTCGGAAATACGCGCGAATCGCGCGTAAATTGCGGGCATGGACTACTCACGCTACTCAACGCTTTCGATCACCCGCCGCGGCGCCGCGGGCGCCGTCCTCGACATCCAGATGCGCGCCAAGAACGGCAAACTGCCCACGGCCGGGCACGATGGCCATCGCGAGCTCGCCGAGATCTGGCGCGACGTCGGTGCCGACGACAGCGTGCGCTGTGCCGTGCTGCGTGGCGAAGGCCTGGGCTTTTCCGGCGGCGGGGACCTCGACCTGGTAGCCGACATGGCGCAGGACTTCGAAGTGCGCACGCGCGTGTGGAAGGAGGCGCGCGACCTCGTCTACAACGTGATCAACTGCGACAAGCCGATCGTCAGTGCCCTGCATGGTCCGGCCGTGGGCGCGGGCCTGGTCGCCGGATTGCTCGCCGACATTTCGGTCGCGGCGAAAGGCGCGAAGATCGTCGACGGCCATACGCGCCTGGGCGTCGCGGCCGGCGATCACGCGGCGATCGTGTGGCCGCTGCTGTGCGGCATGGCCAAGGCCAAGTACTACCTGCTGCTGTGCGAGCCCGTCACGGGAGAAGAGGCCGAGCGCATCGGGCTGGTATCGCTCGCGGTTGACGAGGACCAGCTGCTGCCCAAGGCATATGAGATCGCCGACCGGCTTGCCGCGGGTTCGCAGTCCGCACTCCGCTGGACCAAGTACTCCCTGAACAACTGGCTGCGGCACGCCGGACCGAGTTTCGACACGTCGCTCGCCCTCGAGTTCATGGGCTTCGGCGGCCCTGACGTGAAAGAGGGCATTGCGTCCCTGCGTGACCGGCGTCCCCCGAGGTTTTGACCGAGCCGCGATAATCGCAGCTTCCATGCAAGCCCTTCGCCACGCCCGCCGCATCGCCCGCCTCGTGCTGGCGTGGTTCGCGTTGTCGCTGGGCGTGGCCATCGCCTCCCCGCTGATCAAGCACGCGGACATCGAATTCGTCTGCTCCGGGTCGTCGGTCAAATTGATCGTGAAGGGCGATGTCGGTTCGAAAACCGCGAGCCACACGCTCGATTGCCCGTTGTGCGCAGGTATCGACACGCCGCCTGCCGTCGCGAGCGTAGATATCCCCTACGCGGCCCTGCTGGGCCGCGCGCTGCAACCGATTCCCTCGGCGCGCATCGCCGCGCTCGCCTTCGCGTCCCTGCCGGCACGCGGGCCCCCGCTCGTCCCGATCGCTTGAAACAACGCCTGCCGCATTGACGCGCGCGGGCCGTCTTCAACTTTCGGGAGACCCTTTTCTTGAATCCCACCCGACTCGCCTTGGCGCTGGCCGTGGCGTTTCCCTTCAGCTTCGCGGCGCGCGCCGACCATGCGCCGCCCCCGGTGAAGGACCTGGGCGTCGTCACGATCACCGGCGGGCAGCCCTCGTCGCTGCCGACGCAGATTCCGACGACCACCGAGAGCATCACGCACGAGCAGATCGAGCAGGGCATCAACGCGACCGACAGTGAGGACGCATTGAAGTACTTCCCGAGCCTGCTCGTTCGCAAACGCTACATCGGCGACTACAACCACGCCGTCCTTTCCAGCCGCGCATCGGGCACGGGCAACAGCGCGCGCTCCGCGGTGTACGCGGACGGCATCCTGCTGTCGAACTTCCTCGGCAACGGCGTCGGGGGCCTGGGCTTTCCGCCACGCTGGGCGCTCGTCACGCCCGAGGAGATCGAACGTGTCGAAGTGATGTACGGGCCGTTCTCCGCCGCCTATCCGGGCAATTCGGTCGGCGCCGTGGTCGACTACGTCACGCGCATGCCGTCGAAGTTCGAGGCGCATGCGAAGGTCGGCTTCTCGTCCCAGCCCTTCGACCTGTACGGCACGCACGGCACCTTCAACGCGTGGCAGGCGTCGGCGTCAGCGGGAAACCGCAGCGGCGATTGGTCGTGGTTCTTCAATGCCAACCACACCGACAGCCACGGCCAGCCGCTGACGTTCGCAACGCGCCTCGTGTCCGGTGGCACCCCCGGGTCCTCGGGCACTCCCGTGACCGGGGCCGTGCCCGATCGCAACGCCGCCAATGCACCGTGGGACGTGCTGGGCACGCAGACGGAGTACCGCACGCAGCAGGATCACCTGAAAGTAAAACTCGCCTACGACTTCTCGCCCACCGTGCGCGCGACGTACGTCATGGGTCTTTGGCGCAACCGCTCCGACGGGGGTTCGCAGTCGTACTTGCGCAACGCGGGCGGCGCACCGGTCGCGAGCGGCTCGATCAACATCGACGGCCGCGCGTTCGCCGCGTTGACGGCGGGCGACTTCCCGCTCACACGCGAAAACCTTTTGCACGCGATGCACGGCTTCACACTCAAGCAGCACACCAAGGGGGTGTTCGACTGGGAGATCGCCGCCAGCCGCTATGACTATCGCACCGACACCAAGCGCCAGAACGCCGGGACGCTCGCCGACGGTTCGGGAACAGGATGGCACACGTTCGCGGCCAAAGCGGCGTGGCGGCCGGCCGGTGCCGCGCACGTCGTCGAGTTCGGCGCGCAGCAGGATGGCTACAAGCTCGACTACGTCATGCGGACGATCACGGGCAACTGGATCACCGATGCGCCGGGCGCACTCGCCAGCGACGTCGGCGGCCGCACGGGCCTGCGCAGCGCGTGGGCGCAGGACGTCTGGTCGTTCGCGCCCGACTGGAAGGCGGTGCTCGGCGCACGCGGCGAAGAGTGGACGGCGTACGCGGGGCATACCGTGATCGCTACATCGGCACCCGCGGTGAACGCGGCGTGGCCCGCGCGCCGCGAGTCGCACACGTCGCCGAAGGCCGCACTGTCTTGGCAGGCGTTGCCCGATACCGTGGTGAAAGCGTCGGTGGGCCGGGCGCTTCGCTTCCCCACGGTCGCGGAGTTGTACGGCGCGACGTCGACGGCGAATGCCTTGTTCATCAACGACCCGAACCTGAAGCCGGAACGCTCATGGACACGCGAGCTGGGCATCGAGAAGGACCTGGGCCACGCGACCGTCCGCGCCACCGCGTTCAGCGAGGACACGCACGATGCGCTGTATTCGCAGACCCTGCTGGATGCGGTCGCGAACCGCAACGTCACACGCGTGCAGAACGTGGGCTTCATCCGCACGCGCGGCATCGAACTCGCGTACTCGGGTAGCAACGTCGCGTACAAGGGGCTCGACCTCAATGCAAGCGTCACGTACGCTGACTCGCATATCCTGCGAAACGCGGGCTTCGTCACCACGCCCGGCGACACGATCGGCAAGCGGCAGCCGAACGTGCCGGGCTGGCGTGCAGCGGCGCTTGCGACGTATCGCTGGAACGAAGCGTGGTCCACCTCGGTCGGCGCGCGTTACAGCAGCGCGCAGTTCCGCACGCTGGACAACAGCGACGTCAATGGCTTCACGTACATGGGCGTCAGCCGTTTCTTCGTTGTCGACCTGCGGGCGCGCTGGCAGATCGACAAGCAATGGAGCGCGGCCATCGGCATCGACAACGCCGGCAACTATCCCTACTGGAATTTCCATCCCTACCCGCAGCGCACGTACGTTGCGGAACTGAAAGTCGACCTATGAACAAGATCCTCATTGCGTTTGCCTCCCTCGCCGCGGCCTCGCTGGCCTGCGCGCACGTGAGCGTTCAACCGGACTTCGCCGAAGCCGGCGCGACGTATCGCGGCGTGCTGCACGTGGGTCACGGCTGCGACGGCAAGCCCACGACCGCACTCGAAGTGCAATTGCCCGGAGGAGGCACGCGCACGATCGCCGCTGCGGACAAGCAGGATGTGCCGATCGAGTTCGCAGCGCCGAAGCAGGCGGGTCCCGCCTGGATCAAGGTCGTGCAACGCTGCGGTGCCGCCGCAGCGAACTGGGCCGATGTGCCTGCGCAAGGCGCCTCGACCGAAGGCATGAAGACCCCCGCCGTGCTGGTGCAGGTCCTTGCCCCGGCGCAGGCGGCCGCGTGGCGTGCGCGCCCTGCCGTCGAAGGAGCGTGGGTGCGCGCCTCGGTGCCCGGCCAGCAGGCCACGGGTGCGTTCATGCGCATCACCGCAACCGAACCGACACAGCTCGTCGCTGTGACCTCGCCAGTGGCGGGCGTCGCGCAAGTGCATGCGATGAAGATGGACGGCGACGTGATGCGCATGCGCCCCGCAGGTCCCATCGAGTTGCCCGTGGGCCGCGCGTTCGAGCTGACGCCGGGGGGCTACCACGTGATGCTGCAAGACCTGAGGAAGCCGGTCGAAGCGGGCAGTGCCGTGCCGATCACGCTCGTGTTCCGAAATGCAAAGGGTGTGGAAAGCCGCGTCGAGCTGCGCGCGCCCGTCGCCCTGCAGCCACCGCCGGGCGGAACGGCGGGCATGCACAAACATTGACACTTCGCGGAGAAGGCCCCTTGCGTTAAGCTGTGGCCGAAGAAACTTCGCTGGAGGAAGGCATGGCCGACAACAGCAATCCCGGGTTCGGCAAATTCGTTCCCGGGTTCGACTTCCTGCAGAACATCGCCAAGGGCGCGTCGCAGACGTTGCCCCAGATGCCGAACCTCTCCAGCTGGATCGCGCCCACGCTCAATGTCGAGGAGCTCGAAAAGCGCATCGGCGAATTGAAAGCGGTGCATTTCTGGCTCGAC
>DATLBJ010000211.1:0-21260 GCA_035526975.1 Ramlibacter sp. | reverse complement strand
CTCGAGCTTCAGCGGCAGGTGCGCGGCGATCGTGTCGGCCAGGCGCCCGGGGTCGTCGATGCTGGAGATCGACGTGAGGATCTCCGGCGGGATCTTCTTGTTCAGCTTGACGTACTGGTCGAACTGCTGCATCACCGCGCGCCGCAGGGCTTCGATCTCGCTGGACTTCGGGTCCTTCTCAGCCGAGTCCACCGGCGTCACGTTGGCGCTGAAATGCTGCTCGCCGTCCTCGATGCGGTTGACGCGGGCGCGCTGCTGGCCTTCGACCAGCACCTTCACCGTGCCGTCCGGCAGCTTGAGCATCTGCAGGATGGTGGAGACGCAGCCGACCTCGAACATGTCGGAGACCGACGGCTCGTCCTTCGCGGCGGCTTTCTGGGCGACCAGCATGATGCGGCGTTCGGCTTCCATCGCGGCTTCGAGCGCCTTGATGCTCTTGGGCCGGCCCACGAAAAGCGGGATGACCATGTGGGGGAAGACGACGACGTCACGCAGCGGCAGCAGCGGCAGCTCGATCGGTTCGGTCGGCAGGGGGGTGTGTCCGGACATCTGGATCCTTTGTGTCTCAGTCCAATATGGACTGCTCCCGCGGGTTTTCAACCCGGATGGCTGTCAGGCCTTCTTGGCTGCTTCGCGGTACACGAGCAGCGGAGGTTTGCTTTCGTCGATGGTGGATTCGTCCACCACCACCTTGTCGACGTTGGCGATGTTCGGCAGGTCGAACATCGTGTCGATCAGTGCCTGTTCCAGGATCGAGCGCAGGCCGCGCGCACCCGTCTTGCGCGCGAGCGCCTTGCGCGCGATCGCGCGCAGCGCGTTGGGCCGCACCTCGAGGTCCACGCCTTCCATCATGAAGAGCTTGCCGTACTGCTTGACCAGCGCGTTCTTCGGCTCGGTGAGGATCTGGACGAGGGCGTCTTCCGAAAGTTCGGCGAGCGTGGCGACCACCGGCATGCGGCCGACGAGTTCGGGGATGAGCCCGAACTTGATCAGGTCTTCCGGCTCGACTTCACGGAACACGTCCGACAGGGCGCGCTCCTTCTTGGTCTTCACGGTGGCGCCGAAGCCGATGCCGGACGACTCCGTGCGCTGTTCGATCACCTTTTCGAGGCCGGCGAACGCGCCGCCGCAGATGAACAGGATGTTGGTCGTGTCGATCTGCAGGAAATCCTGGTTCGGGTGCTTGCGCCCGCCTTGCGGCGGCACCGAGGCCATCGTGCCTTCAATGAGCTTCAGCAACGCCTGCTGCACGCCCTCGCCCGACACGTCGCGGGTGATCGACGGGTTGTCGCTCTTGCGCGAGATCTTGTCGATCTCGTCGATGTACACGATGCCGCGCTGCGCCCGCTCCACTTCGTAGTTGCAGTTCTGCAGCAGCTTCTGGATGATGTTCTCGACGTCCTCGCCGACATAGCCGGCTTCGGTGAGCGTGGTTGCATCCGCCATCACGAACGGCACGTCCAGCATGCGCGCCAGCGTTTGCGCGAGCAGCGTCTTGCCGGAACCGGTGGGGCCGATCAGGAGGATGTTGCTCTTGGCGAGCTCGACTTCGTCCTTCTTGGCCTTGTCCTTGTGGCGCAGGCGCGTGTAGTGGTTGTAGACCGCGACTGCGAGGCTGCGCTTGGCGGCCTCCTGGCCGATCACGTAGTTATCGAGGTTGCCCTTGATCTCCGCGGGCGTGGGCAGGTCGCCGCGCGACTCGCGGCTTTCCTCGCCCGTGGGCAGTTCATCGCGAATGATCTCGTTGCAAAGATCGATGCACTCGTCGCAGATGAAGACCGACGGACCGGCGATCAGCTTCTTCACCTCGTGCTGGCTCTTGCCGCAGAACGAGCAGTAAAGGGTCTTCTCGCTGGATGAGCCTTTCTTGTCGGCCATGGATTCCTCGGTAATCGGGACAATGATAGCGAAAACGATTCGGCGCCTCCCGTAGGACGGGAAGCGCCGTTGCTGTGGAGCAACCTCGGTTGGGGCTACGGGCGGTGCGCGAGGACCTGGTCCACGAGGCCGTAACTCCTGGCCTCGTCGGCATCGAGGAAATAGTCACGCTCGGTGTCGCGTTCGACCTTCTCGATCGGCTGTCCGGTCTTCTCGGACAGGATGCGGTTCATCACCGCTTTCGTTTTCAGGATGTCCTTGGCGTGGATCTCGATGTCGGTCGCCTGGCCCTGCGCGCCACCGAGCACCTGGTGGATCATGATCTTCGAGTTGGGCAGTGCAACGCGCTTGCCTTTCTTGCCGGCGGCGAGCAGGAACGCGCCCATGCTCGCGGCCATGCCGGTGCACAGCGTGGAGACATCGGGCTTGATGAAATTCATCGTGTCGAAGATCGCCATGCCGGCGCTCACGCTGCCGCCCGGCGAGTTGATGTAGAGGAACACATCCTTGTCGGGGTTCTCGCTCTCCAGGAAGAGGAGCTGCGCGACGACGAGGTTCGCCGTCTGGTCGTTCACCGGCCCGACGAGGAAGACGATGCGCTCGCGCAGCAGGCGCGAATAGATGTCGTAGGACCGCTCGCCGCGGCCGGACTGCTCGATCACCATCGGGATCAGGCCGAGGCCGCGGGTTTCAAGTGCGCTCATGGAATTGGCTCCGTTTCTGGCTGGTACTTTATCGCCAAAAGCAAATGGGGCTCGCGATGGGATCCGCAAGCCCCTGCCCGGATGTCATTGCGGGCTCGACCCGCAATCCAGTGACTTTCCGCGAAAGCCGCTGGCTGCCGGATCAAGTCCGGCATGACATTCTCATTGCTGCTGCATCAGCTCGTCGAACGAAACAGTCTTGTCGTTGACCTTGGCCTTCGACAGGATGAAGTCCGTGACATTGTTCTCGACGACGATCGCCTCGACTTCGCCGAGGCGGCGGGTGTCGCCGTAATACCAGCGCACCACTTCGCCCGGCTTTTCATAACTCGCCGCGAGGTCCTCGACGTGCTGCTTGATCTGCTCGGCCTTGGCCTGCAGGTTGTTCTGGCGGACGAGCTCGGCCACGGCAAGGCCCAGTCGCACGCGGCGTTCGGCTTGCGGGCGGAAGAGGTCGTCGGGAATCGGGGCCTTGTCCGCATCCTTCATGCCGCGCTGCTTGAGGTCGGCGCGCGCCTGCTCGGCCATGCGGTCGATCTCGGCTTGCACCACGGACTTCGGCAGGTCGAGCTCGGACTTCGCCAGCAGCGCATCCATCGCGGACTGCTTGTTGCGCGCAAGCAGGCGGAATTTCACTTCACGCTCGAGGTTCTTCTTGATGTCGGCGCGCAGCGCATCGACCGTGCCTTCGCCGATCCCGAGCGACTTCGCGAACGCTTCGTTGACCTCGGGCAGGTTCGCCTGTTCGATCTTCTTGACGGTCACGAGGAAGTCGGCCGTCTTTCCGGCGACGTCCTTGCCGTGATAGTCCTCGGGAAACGCGAGCGGGAAGGTCTTGCTCTCGCCCGTCTTCATGCCGCGCGTGGCTTCCTCGAACTCCTTGAGCATCTGGCCGTCGCCCACGATGAACTGGAAGTCGTCGGCCTTGCCGCCCTGGAAGGGCTCGCCGTCGATCTTGCCTTCGAAATCGACCGTGACGCGGTCGCCGTCCTGCGCCGGTGCGTCGTGCGGGCGCTGCGCGAACGTGCGGCGCTGCTTGCGCAGGATGTCCAGCGTCTTGTCGATCGCGGACTCGCTGACTTCCGTCGTGATCTTGTCGACTTCAGCACCGGAGAGGTCGCCGAGTTTCACTTCGGGGTACACCTCGAAGATCGCGTCGAACGAAAGCTGGCCTTCGGGCGCGCCGTCCTTCTCGGTGATCCGGGGCTGGCCGGCGACGCGAAGGTTGGCTTCGTTGGCCGCTTGCGCGAACGCCTCGCCCACCTTGTCGTTCATCACCTCGAACTGCACCGAGTAGCCGTAGCGCTGCGCCACGACCGAGAGCGGCACCTTGCCCGGGCGGAAGCCGTCCATCTTCACGGTGCGCGCGAGGCGCTTGAGGCGGTTGTCCACCTCCGACTTGATCGTGTCGGCGGGCAGCGTGAGCGTGATCTTGCGCTCCAGCTTGTCGAGGGTTTCAACGGTCACGGCCATGGTGTTTCTCTTCTCGTCTGTTTCTGGATGGTGCGCGGGGTCGGACTCGAACCGACACGCCGGTGAAGGCGTCAGGACCTAAACCTGGTGCGTCTACCAATTTCGCCACCCGCGCCCGAATGGGAAACGGGCTGCCAGTCACCCGGCAGCCCGCTGAATCCGGCGAACTTAAGATTTTAGCCGACGGCGGCCAAGCTGCCGTCATCCCGGCGCAGGCCGGGTTCCGGTGTCTTTTCCTCCCCGGGCCGCTTCACGCGGAAGCACGCCGCATACATCGCCGGCAGCGCCAGCAGCGTCAACACCGTCGCGACGATCAGGCCGCCCATGATGGCGACGGCCATGGGGCCCCAGAACACCGAGCGCGACAGCGGGATCATCGCCAGCACCGCCGCCGCGGCGGTGAGCACGATGGGCCGCAAGCGACGCACCGCGGACTCGACGATCGCGTTCCATGTGGGGACGCCGTTCGCCCTGTCCTGCTCGATCTGGTCGATCAGGATCACCGAGTTGCGGATGATCATGCCGAACAGCGCGATCACGCCGAGCAAAGCAACGAAACCGAACGGGCGGTTCAGCACCAGCAGCGCACCGGCGACGCCGGCGACCCCCATGAAGCCCGTGACGAACGCGAGCAGCGAGCGACCGAAGCTGTGCAACTGGAGCATCAGCAGCGTGAACGTGATGAACACCGCGACCGGCAGGCCCACCGCGATCGAGCCCTGTCCCTTCGAGCTTTCTTCCACTGCGCCCGCGACCTGGATCGCATAGCCAAGCGGCCATTTCTTTTCGAGCTGCTTGAGCTTGGGCAATAGTTCGGCCGTCACCGTCGCGCCCTGGACGCCTTCGACGATGTCGCCCTGCACGGTGATCGCGTAGTCGCGGTTCTCGCGCCACATCACGCCCGGCTCCCACGCGAACGTCGGCTTGGCGATCTGGGTAAGCGGAATCGACTTGCCCGAGGCCGTCGGGAGGTAGGCGTTGGCCAGGTCGGTAATCGCGTTGCGTTCGTCCAGCGGCTGGCGCAGCACGATGTCGATCAGCTTGTCGCCTTCTCGGTACTGGCCCACGTTCGTGCCCGCGAGGATCGTGCGCGACGCCTGCGCGATCGACTGGCTCGTGACACCGAGCGCCCGTGCCTTGGCCTGGTCGACTTCGAGCCGCAGCACCTTGACCGATTCATTCCAGTTGTCGTTCACGCCGCGCGTGTTGGGGCTCGCGCGCATCGCCTCTTTCACTTCATCGGCGCGCAAGCGCAGCTCGAGCGGGTCGGCGCCGACCACGCGGAACTGCACCGGGTACGGAACGGGCGGGCCATTGGGCAGGAGCTTCACGCGGCCGCGCACTTCGGGAAATTCCGTCGCGAGCAGCGCGGGGAACTGCACGCGCAGCTTCTCGCGAATCTTCAGGTCCTTCGGCATCACGATGAACTGCGACACGTTCGTCTGCGGGAATACCTGGTCGAGCGGCAGGTAGAAGCGCGGCACGCCGGACCCGACCCAGGTGGACACGCTCGTCACGCCCGGTTCGGAAGCCAGCCGCTTCTCGACGCGCTGGGTCACCTCTTCGTTCGCTGCAAAGGATGTGCCTTCGGGGAACCAGATGTCCACCATGATTTCGGGGCGGCTGGAATCCGGGAAGAACTGCTGCTGCACCTGGCCCATGCCGACGATGCCCAGCGCGAAGATCGCGATGGTGGCGCCGATGGTCTTCCAGCGGTGCTCCACGCACCAGTTCACCACGCGGCGGAACATGCGATAGAACGGCGTGTCGAAATGCTCGTGGTGTTCGCCGCTGACGGGCTTGGCCTTGAGCAATGCGTTTCCGAGGTAAGGCACGAAGTACACCGACACCAGCCACGACAGCACGAGCGCGATCACCGTCACGGCGAAAATCGCGAATGTGTATTCGCCAACCGTGGACTTGGCCATGCCGATCGGAAGGAATCCCGTGGCGGTGATCAGCGTGCCGGTGAGCATCGGCATGGCAGTGATCTCGTACGCGAAGGTCGCGGCGCGGACCTTGTCGTAGCCCTCTTCCATCTTCCGCACCATCATCTCGACGGCGATGATCGCGTCGTCGACCAGCAGGCCCAGCGCGATGATCAGCGAGCCAAGCGAGATCTTGTGCAGGCCGATGCCCCAGTAGTCCATCGCAAGGAAAGTCACCGCGAGCACCAGCGGGATCGTGATCGCCACGACGAGGCCCGGGCGCACGTCGATGGACCAGCGCTTCCACAGCGGCAGCGCCGCGGCGTCTTCGCGCTTGTGCAGGCCGAGCGCGATGAAGCTCACGGCGAGCACGATGGTCACTGCTTCGAACAGCGTGCGGACGAACTCGCCGACGGAGTTGGCCACCGCGCGCGGCTGGTCCTGCACCTGCGCGAGCTTGATACCCGCGGGCAGCCCGTCCTCGATGCGGTGGAACTCGGTCTTCAGCGATTGACCCAGCCGGATGATGTCGCCGCCCTTGGCCATCGACACCCCCAGCGCGATCACTTCCTTGCCGTCGTGGCGCACCTTTACCGCCGGCGGGTCGACATAGCCACGCTTGATTTCGGCGATGTCGCCAAGGCGCAACTGGTTGCCTGACTGCCCGCGAATCGGCATCGCACGCAATTGGTCCACGGCTTCGAACTGGCCGCCCACGCGCACTTGCACCACGTCGAGCGGTGTCTGAACTGCACCGGCGGATTCGACGGCGTTCTGTTGCCCGAGTTGCGCCAGCACCTGGCTGAAGTCGAGGCCCAGCTCGGCCAGCCGCTTTTGCGAGATCTCGACGAACAGCTTTTCGTCCTGCACGCCGAACAGCTCCACCTTGGCGACGTCCGGCACACGCAGCAGCTGCTGGCGTACGTCGTCGGCGAACTGCTTCACCTCCGCATAGCTGTACCCGTCGGACTCGAGCGCGTAGATCACGCCATAGACATCGCCGAAGTCGTCGTTGAAGAACGGCCCCTGCACGCCGGGCGGCAGCGTGTAGCGCATGTCGCCGATGTTCTTGCGCACCGTGTACCAGACGTTGGCCACGTCGGCGGGCTTCGAGTTGTCCTTGATCTGGAAAATGATCTGCGACTCGCCCGGCTTGGAGTAGCTGCGGATCTTGTCGGCATACGGCGCCTGCTGCAGCGAGCGCTCGAGCTTGTCGGTGACCTGCTCCGCGACTTGTTGCGCCGTGGCCCCGGGCCAGTAGGTGCGCACGACCATCGCGCGGAACGTGAACGGCGGGTCTTCGTCCTGCCCGAGCTGGAAGTACGCGGTGAAGCCGAGCACCATCAGCACGATCATCAGGTAGCGCGTGAGCTCGGGATGGTCCAGAGCCCATTTGGAGAGGTTGAAGCCCTCCTTCGGCGCAGTCGTTTGCGTCATGCCCGCCTCACTTCGCGATGGTCTTCACCGCTTCCTGCGCCACGGTGGTGGCGGGGGCGGAAGAGCGTTCGCGGAAAATCGCAACCTTCTGGCCGGGCGACAGCACGTGCACGCCGGCGGCGACGACGACCATTCCGGGTTTGAGGCCCGATGCAATGACTGCCTCATTGCCGTCGGCGGTAGCGATCTGCACCGGCTGCGACCTGAGGGTCATCGTCTGCTTGTCGAGAACCCACACGGCGGTGCCGTTTCCTTCCTTGCGCAGGGCACTCGTCGGCAGCTTGATCACTTGCGCACCGGCCATGCTGAGCGACTGCGGCGCCACATAGACCGTGGCCCCCAGTGCGAGCGATGCGTCATCGACAGCGACCTTGATCGGATACGTGCGCGTTGCCGGATCCGCCATCGCAGCCACTTCGCGCACTTTGCCTTTGAGCTGCTTGTTGTCGGACCAGGAACGTACGGCAACGTCCGATCCGCCCTTCATTGCGGCAACCTTGTCTTCGGGCACGGAAAACACGACGTCGCGCGGGCCGTCCTGCGCGATGCGCACGACAGGCTGGCCCGCGGGCACGACCTGTCCCGGCTCGGCTTCGATCGCGGTGATCACGCCAGGGACGTCCGCGACGAGATGCGTGTATGCGGCCTGGTTGCCCTGGCTGGCCGATTGCGCCTGCGCTTGTTCCAATTGCGCCTGCGCAGCCTTCAACGTGGTCTCGCGCCGCTCGAGTTCGGCGCCGCTGATGAAGTTCTGCTCGCGCAAGGCCTGGTAGCGCCTGAAGTCGGCGGCGGCGAGATCGCGATTCGTGAGGGCGGCGTTCACCTGCGCGCGCGCGGAGTCCGCGGCGAGTTGGTAGTCGCGCGGGTCCAGTTGCGCAAGCACGTCGCCGGGCTTCACGCGTTGGCCCACTTCCGCTTGACGTCGCACGATCTTTCCCGCGACGCGAAAGCCCAGGCGCGACTCGCTGCGCGGCCTCACCTCCGCTGCGAACTCATGCGTGGACTCGAAGGTGTCGAGGCCCACGGTCATGACCTTCACGGAGCGGATGGGTTCGGGGGGCGCTTCGTTATGGGAGCATCCCGCAAGGAACAAAGCGGAAAGGGTGAATGCAACAGCGCCGGCAAGCGGCGAACGGGGGGCGGGGAACATTTCTTCGGCTCCGGATCAGGATGGGCGGAATCTTCTTAATGACTGACTGGTTAGTAATCTAGGCCAATAGCCCAGCCTTGTCAAGCGACAATCCGCCGCCATGCCCGAGCAGCGCAGCCCCGCCGACGACCGCGCCATGCTGGCGCTCCTCAAGAGCGTCTCGCGGTCGTTCTACCTGTCGGCCCGCCTGCTTCCGCCAGGATTGCGGCGCCCCGTGGCGGTGGGCTACCTGCTCGCCCGGACCAGCGACTCCATCGCCGACGCGCCCGGCCTGGCTGCGGCCGACCGGCTGTCGATGCTCCAGCAGTTCGATGACGACGTGCAAGGGCGTTGCCCGCCCTCGCCGATCCCTGCTCCGGCGCAGATGCCCGAGGCCGAGGCGAAGTTGCTTGGCGCGTTCGTCAACTGCATTGCGTCGCTGGAGGCACTTTCGCGCGAAGACCGCGACGACGTGCTCACCGTGCTGCAACACATCACGCGTGGCCAGAAGCTCGATGTGGAGCGCTTTGGCGATGCGACGGCCGCCGGCCCGCGTTCGCTGGAGACCGACGCGCAGCTCGACGAATACACCTATCTCGTCGCCGGCTGCGTCGGCGAGTTCTGGACAAGGCTCGGGTTCCGCCATGTGCCGGGATATTCGACCTTGCCGCAAGCAGAAATGATGGACCTCGGCCGGCGCTACGGCATGGCCTTGCAACTGATCAACGTGCTGCGGGACACGGGCGAGGACCTTGCGAACGGCCGCCGCTACTTACCCCATGCCGCAGACGTGCAACCGTGGATTGCCCGTGCGCGCGACGGACTCGAGTGCGGCATGCGCTATTCGCTGTCGCTTCGCAACGCGCGCATTCGCGTCGCTAGCGCCCTGCCGGCGATCATCGGCGCGCGAACGCTTGCATTGCTCGCGGATGCGCCGCGCGGCAAGCGGGCGAAGGTGCCTCGCTCGGACGTGCGAGCGTTGCTCGCGCGCACTGCATGTTCCTTCGGCAGCCGCGAGCGGCTCGACTTCGAATTCTTGCGCGCCACCGCCGGATGGGACAATCGCCCGCGATGACACCGCAGGAGTACGTCCAGGAGAAGGCCGCCGCATCGGGCAGCAGCTTCTATTACGCGTTCCTTTTCCTGCCGAAGCCGCGGCGGGCGGCGATCACGGCCTTCTACGCGTTCTGCCGCGAGGTCGACGACGTGGTCGACGAAGTGAGCGACCCCGGTGTCGCCGCCACGAAGCTGGCATGGTGGCAGACGGAAGTGGCGAAATCCTTTCGCGGCCAGCCCGAACACCCGGTGATGAAGGCCTTGATGCCTTGCACGCAGGAGTTCGGCATCGAAGAGCGCCAACTGCAGGCCGTGATCGAAGGCTGCACGATGGACCTGCAGCAAACGCGCTACCTGGACTTTCCGGCGCTCGGGAAATATTGCCACTACGTTGCCGGCATCGTGGGCGAAGTTGCCGCGCGCATCTTCGGCCAGACGAACGAACAGACGACGCAGTACGCGCACAAGCTGGGGCTGGCTTTCCAGCTCACGAACATCATCCGCGACGTCGGGGAAGACGCAATGCGCGGGCGCATCTACCTCCCGATCGACGAGCTGCAGCGCTTCGACGTCAAGGCGGCCGAGATCATCGACCGCCGCTACTCCGACCGTTTCACCGCACTCATGAAGTTCCAGGCGCAGCGCGCGCAGCGCTACTACGATGAAGCGTTGTCGCTGTTGCCCCCCGAAGACCGCCGCGCGCAAAAGCCCGGCCTGATGATGGCCAGCATCTATCGCACGCTTCTGCGCGAGATCGAACGCGACGGCTTTCGCGTGCTGCACCAGCGCGTGAGCCTCACGCCCGTTCGGAAGCTCTGGCTCGCGTGGAAGATGCAGGCGCTAGGGCGCTTTTAACAGCTCGCAAAGCTCGGTCAGCGTCGAGATCGTGGCGTGCGGCTGCTGCTCGTGCGGCCAGAGGTGGTCGGCGCGATTGACCCACGCTGCCTGCATGCCCGCGTTCATTGCGCCGAGAGCATCGAGTGTCGCGTCATCGCCGATGTGCAGGACATCCCCGGTCGTCACGTCCACCGCTCCGGCTGCTGCGTGGAAAATCCGCGGGTCAGGCTTGCCGACGCCGAATTCGCGCGCGGAGATCGCCGCCCGGAAGAATTCGCCGAGGCCGACGCGCGTGACGTCCGCATTGCCGTTCGAGATCGTGACGAGCGGATAGCGCGACGCCAGGAATTCGAGCGCGGGCCGCGCATCGTCGAACAGGTCGACACGCTGCCGCTCCGCAAAAAAAACCTCGAAGGCCTGGTCGGCCAGCAAGGGGTTCTCGCCGGCGCGGTAGAGCGCAACCCGGATCGATTCGCGGCGCACCGCGCTCAAATCGTGCTTGAGCTCGGGACGGTTGCTCGCCATGTAGTCGCGGATGTCGCGCAGCGCCGAGGGGGTGGAGAACAGCGCCGCCGTCATCGGCGCGTTGTCGACAAGCCAGTCATGCAACGTCTTTTCGGCCCGCTCGATCGTGGGCCAGATCGGCCACAAGGTGTCGTCGAGGTCGAGGCTGATCGCCTTGATCCGGGAGGTCGCGAGCATTCAGTGAGAATACCGCATGACCTGCGCGATCCTGTGGTGCAACCTCGGCACGCCCGATGAGCCAACGCCGGCTGCGGTGCGCCGCTATCTCGCCGAATTCCTTTCGGATCCGCGCGTCGTCGAGATCCCGCGCGCCGCGTGGTTGCCGCTGCTGTATGGCGTGATCCTGCCGGTTCGCGCGGGCAAGTCCGCCGCGAAATACGCGAGCATCTGGACGCGCGACGGCTCGCCGCTGCGGGTCTGGACGGAGAAACAAGGCAAGCTGCTGCAAGGCTGGCTGGGTGAGCGCGGCCACAGTGTGAAGGTTCGATACGCGATGCGTTACGGGCAGCCTTCGATTGCGTCGCAGCTCGATGCGCTGGCAGCCGAAGGCGTGACGCGCGTCCTGGTGCTCACGGCGTATCCGCAGTACTCCGGCACGACCACGGCAAGCGTGATCGATGCCGTGATGCAATGGTCCGCAAAGCAGCGCGCGGTACCGGAACTGCGCTTCGTCAACAGCTATCACGACGAGCCGGGTTATGTCGATGGCGTGGTGCGCGGCATCGAACGGTACTGGCGCGAACATTTCCCGCCCGACCATCTCGTGATGAGTTTTCACGGAGTGCCCGAGCGCGTCGTCAAACTCGGCGATCCGTACCGCGACCAATGCCTCGAAAGCGCCAGGCGCATCGCCGGGCGCCTTGGCCTGGAAGCGAATCGCTACAGCGTGAGTTTCCAGTCGCGCTTCGGCCGCGCGAAATGGCTCGAGCCCTCGACGGAAGCCACGTTGCGATTGCTCGGCAAGCGCAAGCTCAAACGCGTCGACGTGGTGTGTCCCGGCTTCACGAGCGACTGCCTGGAAACGCTGGAAGAGATCGCGATCGAAGGCCGCCAGACTTTCGTCACCGCCGGTGGCCAGGACTTCCGCTACATCCCGTGCGTCAACGACGACTCGACGTGGATCACAGGGCTCACCGCGATCGCGGAGAAACACCTCGCGGGCTGGCCTACGAATTCAAGTCGATGAAAGACGTGACGAGCGCAAGTTGCTCCGGCACGTTCAGGGCCGGTGCGTGTCCGCAGCCTTCGATCTCGACAATGCGCGCCAGCCCTTTCGCACCCGGCCCGCGTGTCGTCATCTCCTGCGTTGCATCGCGCTGCACGAGATCCGAGTCCGCGCCGCGCAGGCACAGCACGGGGATCTCGATCGCGTCGTAGTGCGCCCAGGTGTCGTAGTCGTCCGGATGGTCGGTGAACTGCCGCACCATCGCGGGGTCGTAGTGCGGCGTCCAGCGGCCGTCGGGCAGCCGGCGCGCCGATGTCTCCGCGAGGCGGCGCCACTGCGCATCCGAAAGCCAGCCGAATGGTTTGTAGACCTGGCGGAAGAAGGCTTCCATCTCCGCCATCGACGCAAACGCCGGCGGGTTGCCCGCGTACGCGCGAATGCGCGCGAGCGCAGGATCGGCCAGCTTCGGCGCGTTGTCGTTGAGCACGAGGCTCTTGATGCGGGCCTTCAGTTGCGGCTCGTGCAGGCCGCCCGCGCACACGATGCCGATCGCGCCGCCCATCGACGTGCCGACCCAATGCGCCTGCGCGATCTCCAGCCGGTCCATCAGTTCGGCAGCGAGCTTCGCATAGAACTTCAGCGTGTACTCGTTGTGCGGGTCGGGACTCCACTGGCTGAAGCCCCGCCCGATCGTGTCCGGGCAGATCACGCGGTACCGCGACGACAGGTGCTGGGCGAGCTCGTCCATGTCGCGCCCCGTGCGCGCGAGACCATGCCACGCGATCACGGTGCGCGCATGCTGCGCACCCCATTCCGTGTAGTGGATCTCGCGGCCGGCGCAGGTCGCGTAGCGTGATGTCGGGCCCATGCTCACTCGCTGTGGATTGCTTTCGCCGTCAGCGATGCATCGAACACCAGCCTGGAAGGCCACGGCGCCCATGTCGTCCCGAGCGCCGCGTTGTTCGGGTCGCCGCTGCGCGCGAAGCTCGAGATCGATTGCTGCATCGCGCTCGACAGCTCGAGCCTGCCCGCCTTGTTCGCGTCGTTGAACCACACGTTGCCGAACAGCGAAGGCCCGAAGTTGCCGAAGAGGAACGGCAGGTCGATCACGTGCACCGCGCCGTAGATGTCGTTCCACGGGGCGGGCTGCTTGTCCCAGTCGAAGCGGTAGTACCAGACGTTGTCCTGCTTCGCCTTCAGTGCATTGAGCACGTTGTCGCGGCTGCGCAGGAAAAACACCGAATTGAGCAACTCGGCCCGCGCCGTGAAGCCCGTGACCGGCGTGTTGACCGGCAGGTACGACGCCGCGATCCACTGGTCGACCGTCGTCGCGGGCGCGGCATTGGGGTTGTACGAGAAGTGGTTCGCGAACAGCTGCGCGTCGGTGACGAGGCGCGCGCTGGGTGGGGCCCCGCCGACCAGCGGCAGGAACGACGGGAACAGCTTGCCCTCGTCACGCGCATTGCTGGCGAGCACGGGCACCTTCACGTAGTTGCCGGCGTTGATCGCTGCGATCGCATCCGATGCGACGACGGTGCCGTCGGGAATGGGACCCGATCCCGCAAGGCCGACCAACGCGAGCTTCGTGAGCAGCGTCGTGATGACCTGCGCCGATGTCTTGCTGCGCATGTAGTCGGCGATCTGCGCATTGGTTTTCGTGGCGATGTACGCCTGTGCGGATGCTGCGTCCGTTGCGAACCCATCCGCGATCACGAAGTTCTGGAGCAGCGAATTTCCCTGCGCGAGGTACTGCGCCGCCGGGCTCAGCGTCGGGATGCTGCCCGCGGGCAGGTTCGTCGCCAGCGAGATGCCGCCGGACATGGGCATGACACGGTGGAACAACTTCGGGTTCGCGGCGACCATCGCCGGAGACGTCTGGAGTGCCCACACGTTGATCGCACCCGCCGACTGGCCGACGATCGTGACGTTCTCCGGGTTGCCGCCGAACACCAGCGCGTTCGCGCGCACGAACTGCAGCGCCTTGATGCTGTCGAGCATCGTGTAGTTGCCCGATGCCGTGCCATTGACCTGCGGCAGGTTCAGGAAGCCGAAGATGCCCAGGCGGAAGTTCGGCGTGACGACGATCGCATTGGCATTCTTTGCAAGCGATGCGCCGTCGTACATCGGGTCGGCCGTGTAGCCCGAGACGTTGCTGCCGCCGTGGAAGAACACGATGATCGGCAGGTTGCCTTCGGCCGTCGCGGGGCGCCAAACGTTCAGGTACAGGCAGTCTTCACTGCCGACCGGTGTGTTGAGCGTGGTGCCGATCGTTGCGTCGTACTTGTTGTTTGCGCCCGGGCCGTAAATGCGGCCGTACTGCACGCAGGCATTGCCGAACGCGGTCGTGGTCTTCGTCGCCGTCCACGAATCGACATCCACCGGGGCCGACCAGCGAAGTGCGCCGACCGGCGGCTTCGCGTACGGGACGCCTTTCCAGGCGTAGGTAGCGCTGGCGCTGTCGGACGCGCCGACGATCGGCCCCGCCGACGTCTGGCGCATCAGCGGGTCGTTGCTGCTGCCGCCCCCGCCGCCGCACGCGGCCAGCACGGGAAGCATCGCGGCAAGCGCCCAATGCGCAGCCCTTCTCATCACTGTTCTTGTTGTCTTCACACTCGCTCCTCTTGGTGGTTGATCAGGCCCGCGTCGCACGGGCCGCGCGCAAGCGGCCCACGATGCCCGTGGGGAAGTAGTAAACGGAAAGCACGAACAGCACGCCGAGCCAGAGCAGCCAGCGGTCGGGCGACAGCAGTGCGGCCAGCCACGACACGCCGGATGAAGCCTCGCTGCCGATCTTCAGCAGGTCCTGCAGGTAGCTTTGCGCCACGACGAAGATGCCGGCGCCGATGGCCGCGCCGTAGATCGTGCCCATGCCGCCGATCACGACGATCAGCAGCACGTCGAGCATGATCTCGAACGACAGCGATGTGTCAGGCCCGTTGTAGCGCAGCCAGATCGCGAGCATCGCCCCCGCGAGTGTCGCGAACAGCGCCGACAGGATGCTCGACATCGTGCGGAAATAGACGACGCGATAACCGATTGCCTCCGCGCGGAACTCGTTCTCGCGGATCGCCTGCAAGGTGCGGCCGAACGGCGAATTCACGATGCGCAGCATGGCGAGGAACAGCACGATCGCCAACACGAACAACACGTAGTACGAAACGATGCGGCCGTCGATGCTCTCTGTGAGCTGGAAGCTCGGCGACAGCACTTCGGGCATCTTGAACGTCAAGCCGTCTTCCCCGCCGGTGATTTCCGACAACTGCGACGCCAGCGTCTGGAACGCCGCCGCGACGGCGAGCGTGATCATCGAAAAGAAGATCGCCTTGACGCGCAGCGAGAACAAGCCGACGAGGAGCGCGAGCACGAACGACAGGGCCAGCGCGATGACCAGGCCGACGGCGATGGCGTCCCAGCCCGGCCCCATGCGCGTGGACGCGATCGCGATGCCGTATGCGCCGATACCGAAGAACATCGTGTGCGCGAAGCTCACGATGCCGGTGTAGCCGAGCAGCAAGTCGAAGCTCGCGACCAGCACGATGAAGACGAGGATCTTGGCAGCCACGCTGAGCGCCTTCGCGCCGGGAAAGATGACCGGCGTGAACGCGAGCGCGACAAGCAGCACCAGCAGCAACACGGTGAGGACCTTGCTGCGCGGGAAATCGTTGGAAAGCACCTTCTTCAGCATGGCGGCCTCACTTGGACAGCGCGTAGACGCCCTGGGGCCGCCACAGCAGGATGGCCATCATCAGCGCGATGTTGGAGAACAGGGCCGCTTTCGGCACGAGGAAGCCCGTGTAGTTGGCCATCAGGCCCACGAGCAACGCGCCGATCAATGCGCCGGTGGTCGAACCCAGCCCGCCGATGATCAACACGATGAAGATCAGCACGTTCACCTGCGCGCCCATCTGCGGGATGACGCTTTGCTGGTACAGGCCCCACATCACGCCGCCGAGACCGGCGAGCGCGGAGCCGACGACGAACACGCCGATGAACAGGACCTTGATGCGATAGCCGAGCGACTCGACCATCTCGCGGTCCTGCACTCCGGCTCGGATCAACAGGCCGATCTTCGTGCGCGCCAGCACCCACCAGAGCACGGCGAACACGATTGCACCGACGACCACCGCGATCAGGCGGTACTTCTCGATCGCCGCATCGCCGAGGAACAGCGAGCCGCGCATCGCAGTGGGCAGCGGCAGCGGGATCTGCAGCGGGCCCCAGATGACCTTGATCATCTCTTCGCCGATGATCATCCCGCCCATCGTGATCAGGATCTGCTTCAGGTGGTTGCCGTACACCGGCCGCACGATGAAGCGCTCGAACGCGAGGCCGAGCGCGCCCGCAACCAGCATTGCGACGACCATTGCCGGCAGCACCGCCAGCATGTTGTCCAGGAGACTCTCCGATGCGGTGTAGTCACCCATGCTGCCTAGCACGCTCGTTGCGACAAAGGCGCCGAGCGCGATGAACACGCCATGCCCGAAGTTCAATACGTCCATCAGGCCGAACACGAGCGTGAGGCCCGAGGCGATGACGAAGACGATCATCCCCATCGCGAGGCCGGCGACGGTGAGCGTGAGCCATGTCGAGGCCGACCCGACGAAGGGCAGCACCAACAGTGCGAGCAGCGGGACGAGCGCGAGGGGCTTCCAGTCGAAATCGGTTTTCATATCGCCAGCCCCAGCAGCGAGTGCTGCAGTTCCTCGTTCCCGGCCAATTCCATCATCGAGCCCGAATGCACGACCTGTCCGTTGTCCATCACGGCCACGGTGTCGCCCAGGCGCTTTGCGAAATTGATGTTCTGTTCGACGAGCAGGATCGACACGCCGCTTTGCTTCAGCTGCGCGAAGGCGTCGATCATGTTGTTGATGATCGCGGGCGCGAGGCCCTTGCTCGGCTCGTCGACGATCAGCAGTTCGCGCGGCTCGACGATCGCGCGCGACACCGCGAGCATCTGCTTCTGCCCGCCCGAGAGCTTGCCGGCGGGGTGGTTCCAGAACTTCTCGACCGCGGGAAACAACGAAAAGATCCATTGCAGCCGCGTCGAATCGATCTGCCCGGCGTGCTTGGCCCAACGCGCGGCGAGGAGCATGTTCTCCTTCACGGTGAGGTCCGCGAAGATGCCCATGTTCTCGGGAACGTAAGCGACGTTGAGCGACGCGATCTGCGGCGTCGACAGCTTCGCGATGTCCTGGCCGTTGAAGGTGACGGTGCCTTGCGACGCACGCCACAGGCCCATGATCGTGCGCAGCGTCGTCGTCTTGCCCGCGCCATTGCGCCCGAGGAGCATCGTGAGCTGGCCGCGGGGCACGGCCAGGTCCACGCCATGCAGGATGTGGTACGCCCCGATGTGCGTGTGCACGCCGCAGAGCTGGAGGATGTTCTCGTTCACTTGCCTCCCCCATTGACGACGCGCAGCTCCGGACGCGCAAGCGGCACTTCTCGCTCTTCCGCAGGGCTGTTCGCGGTGCTGACGCCGAGATACGCTTCCTGCACGATCGGTGATGCGATCACCTCCGCCGGATTGCCGTCGGCCACGAGCGTGCCGTTGTGCAGCACGATGATGCGGTCGGCCAGCTCCCGCACGACGTCCATCTTGTGTTCGACGAGCAGGATGGTTTTGCTCGCGTCTTCCTTCAGCTTGCGGATCAGGTTCAGGATCACCGGCGCTTCGGCCGCGTTCATGCCCGCCGTCGGTTCGTCGAACATGTAGACCTGCGGGTCCAGTGCCATCAACAGCGCGACTTCGAGCTTGCGCTGGTCGCCGTGCGGCAGGCTTGCGACGACTTCGTTTTCCTTTTCCTTCATCGCGACGGCGGTGAGGATTTCGTCCGCGCGCTGCAGCAAGTCCCTGTGGTCGCTCCACACGCTCCACAGGTTGAAGCCGCGCTTGTGCGTCCCTTCGCGCATCGCCTGCACTGCGAGACGCACGTTTTCCATCACCGTGAGGTGCGGAAAAAGATTCGTCAGCTGGAACGCGCGGCCGAGGCCCGCGCGCGTGCGCTCCGATGCAGGAAGCGAAGACAGGTCGCGCCCGTTGAGCGTGACCTGTCCCGCAGAGGCCTTCAACTGCCCGGAGATCAGGTTGAAGTAGGTGGTCTTGCCCGCGCCATTGGGTCCGACGATCGCAGTCAACGTTCCCGGCTGGAAGGCGCAGGTGACACCGTTGACTGCGACGTGGCCGCCGAAGCGGATGGTGAGGTCCTTGGTCGCGAGCAAGCTCATTTCATCGTTTCGCTTTGGTCATGGGCAGGTGCCGATCACGTAGTAGTTCGTGCCGGTCATCTTCAGCGTGGTGACGGTGTAGACGTTCCACAGGCCCATGTACTGGTTGGACCCGTTCGCATACGTGTAGCCGCCGCTCTGATGCGCTCGGCCGGCCACCGTGTGGTTGTAGTTGTTGGCCGTGTAGCAGGTCGCTGCTGCGCCCGTGGTTGTGCCGTTTACCGATGCCGAGGTCGCACCTTGCACGCCGGCGGAATCGACGGCCGCGACGGACCACGAATACGTGGTGGCCGCGGTCAATCCGCTGTCGGTGAAGCTGGTGCCCGCAACGAGGCTGCCGTTCACCTTGCCGCCGTTACGGAAGACGTTGTAGCCGGAAGCGCCCGTCACTGCGTTCCACGTGATGTTCATCGTCGTGTTCGTCGCGCCGGACGTTGCAACGCCGGTCGGCGCGGGCAGCGATCCGCCGCCACCGCCGCCGCCGGAGCCGGTGCCCGACGAGACCTGGTCGACCATCGCCTTGATCGCCTTCATCTGCACGCCGAGCTTCTGCGAGAAGTTCGTGCCGTACCAGCCGATCCAGTCCCAGCAGCCGTTGGAGTTCGCGAGCGAACCGCTGGCCGATGTCGGGTGGCTCGTGCTGTCGACCCTGGTTTGCGGGAACAGCACGATGATGCTGTTCGTGTCGGCCCAGCGAGTGATGCCGGTGTTCTTGATGTACTTGTCGCCGATGGTGTCGTAGTTCTGCTGGCAACCATGCAGCGCCACGTGCAATTTGCACTGCGC
Source organism: Ramlibacter sp. (assembly GCA_035526975.1). GTDB lineage: Bacteria > Pseudomonadota > Gammaproteobacteria > Burkholderiales > Burkholderiaceae_C > Ramlibacter. The sequence goes on along the minus strand of DATLBJ010000211.1, from coordinate 2,117 downwards.
GCCGCTCGAGCAATTCGCCGGCACGTAGATCCAGCCGTTCGGCGACATGCCGGGGTTGCCCGCGATGTACGGTGTCTGGTCGAACTGGATGTAGTTGCCCGCGGCCGGCGCGTTGTTCCGCGCGTTCAGCGTCCCGTAGAACTTCGCGAACATCGCCCCTGCGCCGTCATAGCCGCAGTTGCTGATGTAAGGCGACGCGCTGGAACTGCACGCGTTGTCACCCGTCGCGTCGAAGTCGGTCGGGAACACGTGCGCCGTGCTGGCGCGCTGCACGTAGGTGAGGTTCGCGCTCGTTACGCCGTTGTTGGTGTACTGCGTCTGCACGGCGTTCATCGGGTTGGGGCCCACCGTGAAGTCGCTGGTGCCGACAAACATGTAGATCTTCTGGCCGGCGACGTTCGACTTCGCGTCGATCTGGTTGCCGCTCCAGTTGTTGATGTCGGTCTGCATCGTCGACAGCATCGCGCTGGAGATCGACGCGTTGTACATGCACGCCGTGTAGTTGTTGTGGCCCGCGCACATGAACGGGCCGCCCGCGAAGACCCCGACGCCCTTGAACGTGGACGAATACGCGTACCCGAGCTGGTTGGCCATGAAGCCGCCGGACGACAGGCCCGACACCGTGGTCTTGCTCGTGTCGACGTTGAGCTTCGGCAACGCGACGGCCGCATGCGCCTGCACGGCGCAGGCGACAGCCGCGGCGCCCATGAGGACGCGTAGCAACTTCCTGAATGTCATCGAGATCTCCTTGAAGGTTGAAGGAACAACAACCCCTCGCCCCCCGTGTCGCCGGGGGTTCCTCGAATCGGATCAAACAGGCCGCCGCCGCGGCCGTGCAAAAACGGTTGGCCTACTTGCGCCCGTTCTTGATGGGCACGTCCATCTCGCTCGCCTTGATCTCCTTGACGAGCGCCAGGTCGGGCATCGCACCCGGGCGCGCGCCGGGCGAGACCTTGAAGTGGTACATCGACTGCATCGCCTGGTGGTCCTGCTTGCGGAAAGTCATCATGCCCTTCGGTGTCTCGAAGGTCATGCCTTCCATCGCGGCGATCATCTTGTCGGAGTTGGTGTCGGCGTTGGTCTTCTTGAGCGCGGCGACAACGGCCATCGCGGCCGAGAAACCGCCGGCCGTGAAGAAGTCAGGCGGCGACTTGTAGCGCGTGTAGTGGTTCGTCACGAGCCAGAGGTTCGGCTGGTTCTTCGAGAAGCCGAAGTAGTAGTAGCTCGCGCCCTCCATGCCCGGGAAGTTGTTGTACGGAACCATCGCCGGAAGGATGTTGCCGCCCGTCGCGACGTCGATGCCGTACCGCTTCTTCAGGTCGAGGTCCGCCAGCTTCGCGAACGGCGGGTTCGCGCCGGCCCAGATCACGAAGATGACCTTGCGGCCCTGCTGGTTCTTCATGCCATCGACGATGCGCTGGAAGCCCGCGGTGAAGTCCGTGGTGTTCTGCGGGAGGTACTCCTCGTGGACGATCTTCGCCTTGTGCAGGGCCTCCTTGAACGCCTTCACGCCATCGCGGCCGAAAGCGTAGTCCTGCGCGAGCGTCGCCACGACCGTGCCGGGCTGGTCGACGGTGACGGCGTTCGAGATCGCATCCTGGGAGCTCGAGCGGCCCGTGCGGAAGATGTACTTGTTCCATTTCTCGCCGGTGATCGAATCGGCGACGGCCGGTTCGACCATGAGGACCTTCTTGTATTCCTCGGCGACGGGCAGCATCGCCAGCGCAACGCCGGAAGATGTCGGGCCGATGGCGAGGTCGACCTTGTCGTCGGCATAGGCGGCCTGCAGCAGAGACTTGCCCACATCGGGCTTGCCTTGGTCGTCCTTCTCGATCACGACGATCTTGCGGCCGTTGACCTGCATCGTGCCGCCGGTGGCGTACTCGAAGCCCATCATCAGGCCCGTGGTCGTCTGCTTCCCATAAGCCTCGAGCGGGCCGGTCAGGCTGTGGACGTGGGCAATCCGGATGTCCTTTGTGGCGGTGGCTTGGCCGAATGCCAAGGGGGTTGTGAAAGCGGATGCGGCGATCGCGGCCATTGCGGCGGACGCGAGCCAGTTGCGGCGTTGCATTCCTTGTCTCCTCTAATATTGACTGCCAACGGGACGGCCCGGCTCA
>DATLBJ010000210.1:0-3168 GCA_035526975.1 Ramlibacter sp. | reverse complement strand
CGACCATGGCAAGACCACGCTGACGGCCGCGCTCACGAAGGTGATGGCGGAGACGAACGGTGGTTCGTACATGGCGTACGACCAGATCGACAAGGCGCCGGAAGAGAAGGCGCGTGGTATCACGATCTCGACGGCGCACGTTGAGTATCAGAGCAAGAACCGCCACTACGCGCACGTCGACTGCCCCGGGCATGCCGACTACGTGAAGAACATGATCACGGGAGCCGCGCAGATGGACGGCGCGATCCTGGTGGTCAGTGCTGCTGACGGCCCGATGCCGCAGACGCGCGAGCACATCCTGCTGGCCCGCCAGGTCGGCGTGCCGTACATCGTCGTGTTCATGAACAAGGCGGACATGGTCGACGACAAGGAGCTGCTCGAGCTCGTTGAGCTGGAAGTTCGCGAACTTCTGTCGGTCTACAAGTTCCCTGGCGACAAGACCCCGATCGTCATCGGCTCGGCGCTGAAGGCGCTCGAAGGCGACGCGTCGGACATCGGCGTGAAGGCCGTGATCAAGCTCGTGGAAGAGATGGATGCGTACATCCCGATCCCGAAGCGCGAAGTGGACAAGCCGTTCCTGATGCCGGTGGAAGACGTGTTCTCCATCTCGGGTCGTGGCACGGTGGTCACGGGCCGCATCGAGCGCGGCGTGGTCAAGGTGAACGACGAAATCGAGATCATCGGCATTGCCCCGACACAGAAGACCATCTGCACGGGCGTTGAGATGTTCCGCAAGCTGCTCGACTCGGGTGAAGCCGGCGACAACGTGGGCGTCCTGCTGCGCGGCACGAAGCGCGAAGAAGTGCAGCGCGGCCAGGTGCTGGCGAAGCCCGGTTCCATCAACCCGCACACGGCGTTCGAGTGCGAGGTGTACGTGCTCACGAAGGAAGAGGGCGGTCGTCACACCCCGTTCTTCAAGGGCTATCGTCCGCAGTTCTACTTCCGCACGACCGACGTGACGGGAACGATCGAGTTGCCGGAGAACACCGAGATGGTGATGCCGGGCGACAACATCAAGATGAAGGTCGAGCTGATCAACCCGATCGCGATGGAAGAAGGCCTGCGCTTCGCCATCCGTGAAGGTGGCCGCACGGTCGGTGCGGGCGTCGTCGCGAAGATCCTCAAGTAAGAAAAGTGGCGGAGCCCGGCGACGGGCTCCGCCGATTCCAAGCCAGGTAACTAACTACCTGGTCGCTCTTTAAAGGAAATTGAACATGGCCAATCAGAACATCCGCATCCGCCTCAAGGCTTTCGACCATCGCCTCATCGACACCTCGGCCCGCGAGATCGTCGAGACCGCGAAGCGCACCGGCGCCACGGTCAAGGGTCCGATCCCGCTGCCGACCAAGATGGAGCGTTTCACGCTGCTCGTCTCGCCGCACTCCGACAAGGATGCGCGCGACCAGTTCGAGCTGCGCACGCACAAGCGCATCATGGACATCATGAACCCGACCGATAAGACGGTCGACGCGCTCATGAAGCTCGAGCTGCCGGCCGGCGTCGACGTTCAGCTGAAGCTGAACTGATAGTTGGACTGCAGTGAAGCTGCAGCAGCTCCGATATCTTGCGGCCGTTGTGCAGAACGGCCTCAACGTCACTACTGCCGCCCAGGCCCTGCACACGTCCCAGCCTGGGGTCAGTAAACAGATCCGTCTTCTCGAAGAGGAACTCGGCCTCACGTTGTTCGTGCGTGACGGTCGGGCACTCAAGCGCCTGACACCGGCGGGCGAGGAAGTGGCGGCGCGCGCGTTGCGCATGCTGCGCGAAGCGCAGGCGCTCAAGTCGCTTGCCAAGGATCTCAAGCAATCCGATCGTGGCTCGCTGTCCATCGGCACCACGCACACGCAGGCCCGCTACGTGCTGCCGCGCGTGATCCGGGACTTCCGCCAGAAATATCCCGACGTGCAGCTCCATCTGCACCAGGGCACCTCCGACCAGATCGCCGAGATGGCGTCCCTGGATCGCATCGACTTCGCCATCAACACGGGCAGCCAGGACAAGTTCCCGGACTTCGTGCTGCTGCCTTGCTACTCGTGGCATCGGCAGATCATCGTCCCCAAGGATCATCCGCTCGCGCAGGTGGCCAAGCCCACGCTGCAACAGCTCGCGGAATATCCGCTGGTCACCTATGTGTTCAGCTTCACGGGTCCGTCCTCGCTGCAGCAGCAGTTCGCGCGCGCCGGACTCGAGCCCAACGTGTCGCTGACCGCGCGCGACGCCGACGTCATCAAGACGTACGTGCGGCTCGGACTGGGCGTGGGCGTGGTGGCCAGCATGGCCATCGAGCCCGAGGACGAGAAAGATCTCGTGGTGGTGGAAGCAGGGCACCTGTTTCCGCAACACATCACCTGGCTGGGTTTTCGCGCCGGGGCGCTGCTGCGCGGCTTCACCTACGATTTCATCCAGATTCTCGCGCCGCATCTCTCGCGCGAGCGCGTCGATCGCATCCTCTCGGCGCCCACGCCCGCGGCGCGCGAGAAACTCGTCGGCGCGATCGACGTACCGCGCTACGACTGACACGCGCAGAACTTCATGGTCGCAGCCGGGTCTGTCCAGACGCCCAACCGGAGGTCATCAATGAAATTCCTGCTCAGCCTGATCGCGGCCTTGCTACCGCTCGCGTCCCACGCCGGCGACGTCCCCAAGACCAGCAAGCCAATGAAGATAGGCATCATCGGCACCGGTGAAATCGGCAGTGCGCTCGCGCGCCATTGGGCTAATGCCGGGCACCAACTACTCATCTCTTCGCGTCATCCGGAGCAGCTCCAGGCGCTGGCCAGCGAGCTCGGCCCCAATGTGAAGGTGGGTACTGCCCGGGAGGCCGCGGCGTTCGGTGACGTGGTGCTGGTCTCCGTGCCGTACAACGCCACGCCGCAGGTGGGTCGCGACTACGCGGCGGAGCTCAAGGGCAAAGTGGTGCTCGACACGGGCAATCCCTATCCCTCGCGCGACGGCGAGATGGCGGTGCGCGACCGCGAACGCGGCACCGGTGTCGCGTCGAAGGAATATCTGCCGGGCACCAAGCTGGTCCGCGCGTTCAATGCCATCAACTCGGGGCCGCTGGCCAACGACGCATTCCACAAGCCGCAACGCCTCGGCATTCCACTGGCCTCGGACTACGCGGACGCGCTCAAGGTGGCCGAGCAACTGGTGACCGACGCGGGGTTC
>DATLBJ010000209.1:0-40815 GCA_035526975.1 Ramlibacter sp. | reverse complement strand
TCGGCCCCTCGGTCGCGACGTTGATCGTGAAGGATTTCGCGGGCTGGCCGTTGCATGTGGCGGCGACGGTTCCCTGGGCTGAAGTGGCGCTCGGCGAAATCGTGACTTCGTCCGAAATGCACTGGAAGCCGCTCGAGGGGGTGTCGCCCGTGAGCACGCTGATCCCGAGCTTCACGCGCTGCACGGCGTAGGTTGTCGGGCGCGTCCAGCTCACGGTCACGGGTCCGGGAGGCAAGGTCGTCTGCGTCGGGCCGGTCAAGGTGATCAGCTCGTTCGTCCACGTGTTGATCGGCAGCGTGTACTGCACGGAGCCGCCGGCCTGAAGGCCGAGCGTGAAGACGACCGGTGTTCCCGGCGCCGGCAGCGGGCCGGTGATGGGGCCGGTGTTGGACACGAACACGTCGAACAGGATGCCGTCGCTGAATTCCTGCGCCTCGGTCTGCATCGACGGGATCGCGAAGCTGCTCGATGCGGAAACCGAAGTCACGGTACCTGCCGGAGGGCGCACATCGAGGTTCACCGATGTGCCGCCGGGTCCGTTGGGGCTGTCGCGGCGCGCTTCGGCCTGCAGCCCCATACGCGCGATGCGGCCGTTGCCGGTGAACATCCAGGTGCCGCCGACCTTGCGGAAGTAGAACGCATCCGACTCGCTGATCGTTTGTCCTGCCGACGTGACCGTGACAGTCACGCGACCCGAAGCGGTGCCCGCGTTGACGTCGAGCGACTGAAGCTGGTTGAGCGAGAGGCCGAAATTCGTTGCCTGCGATGCGAACTCCACCACGTTCGCAAGATAGGTCGCGCGCCCCTCGCCGTCGTTGACCATGTTGGCGTCGAAATAGGGCTCCAGGTCGGACGCGGCCAGCGCACTGCCACGGCTGTTGATGACCGCGGAGGCCCCCGCGAGGCGGGCCTGGATCGCCGTCAGTGCATCCACCTGCGCCGGCTGCACGGGCACGAACGTGCTCGCGAACGCAGTGGTGACCGTGTCGCCTTGCGTGGTGGTCGAAGACGCACTGATCGTGCTCGCGCCTGAGCTGACGTCGATCGCGGTCTGCTGCGTTGCATTGCCCGCCGCGATCGTCAGGTCGAAGCCGCTGCTGCGCGAAGTGACGTGCGTGTTGGCGAGCAGCAGGTCGATGCCCGTCCCGTCGGCATTGAACGGCTTGTCAATCACGTCGGTGGCATTCGACAGCGCTGCGCCGCTGGCCTGGGCGCCAAGCTGCAGCACGGGCGAAAGTGCCTGCAGGATGGAATCGGTTTGAGTCGGGCTGGGCGCGGGCGCCGAGAGGGTAGACGCGAAAGCCGTCTCGACGAACTGGTTCTTGAGCAGGTACCACGAGCGCACGACGGTGTCGGTAAGTGGGGTGACGTTGATCGTGCCGCTCGCGGATGCGGTGGTGCTCACGCTGTATATCGCCGGGGCGCCGGGAAACGACGCCCGCAGCAGGAATGGCGCATTGAGGTTCGTCGTGTCCACGCGGAAGCGTCCGTTCGCTTCCGCCGTCGTCGTCGAAGAAACATTCGCGCTGTCTTTCAGCGTGATCGTCGCGTTCGCAAGTGCCGCGCCAATGGCTGCAGTGCCGGTCACGCCCGTCGGTGCCGTGACAGCGGGCATCGATGGTGCGCTGGGCCAGGGCTGGAACCGAAGGCCCGCGAACACGGAATCGAGGGTGTTGCTGCGGTTCTCCGGGGATTCGGAGAAACCGAGCATCACCGCGACGCGCGGCGTGCCCGTTGCAAGCAGGTTCGTCCAGTAAACGAGACCGCCGGAGTCGGGCGGGCGGTGCAGCACGTTCGCATAGAGCTGCGTGACGAAATCGGTGTTCGACAACGCGCCGTATTTCTGCTGGAACTCGGGGCTCGCCATGAAGTTCGAGGCGACTTGCGAGATGGAAAGGCCGGCCAGTTCGATGTTGCCGATGTGGAAACCGAGCCCGCCGGCATCCGCGGTGCGTGCGAACGCCGCCTGGTAAAGGCGGAACACCTGTGCGGCCGTGCCCGACGGATCGGTTTCGAAGTAGTTGCCGTCCGTGAGGAACACGCGGCCGTTCGGCCAGGGCTGGAACCGAAGGCCCGCGGCGACATCGGCGGCGGTCTGCGATTTGTTCTCGTTGGATTCGGAGAAACCGAGCAGGACCACCGCCCGGGGCGTGCCCGTGTTCAGGTTGTTCACATGGAACGCAAGGCCGCCCTCGTCAGGCGCGCGATGCAGCACGTTGGTGTAGAGCAGGGTGACGAACTGCGTGTTGGACAACGAGCCGTAAGTGGAACTGAATTCGGGGCTGGCCACGAAGTTCGCCGCGACTTCCTGGAGCGAATGCCGCGCCACCTCGATCTGCCCGACCTGGAAGCCGAGCCCGCCTGGATCGGCAACGCGGCTGAAAGCGGCCCGATAAAGGCGGTACACCTGCGCGGCGGTGCCGTTGACATCGGTGTCGACGTACATGCCTGCCACGACGCGGCGCGTGGTGCTTGCCGGCGCGTCTTTCCGCGGCAGGGGGGCGGCTTGAGGTGATTGCGCTGCGGGCGCCGCAGGAAGCGGGTCACCCCCGCCGCAAGCTGCAAGTGTCAAGGACAGGATGAGCGCAAGAATCCGCCACATGGCTTCCTCTCTTCGGCGCGCACGGCGCCAACGGCTACTGCCGAGCCAATTTAGGCAATCATTTGGCCCAATGCAAGAGGTAGTTCACTCGCGCTCGATCAACTTGAGAAGTTTCTCCAGCCCGCGGTCATGGATGTTGTGCCGCCGCAATTCCTCCAGCGTGCGGTGCGCGTAGTCGTAGGTCGTCCCGTAGATCCCGCTCGCCTCTGTAAAGATGCGGCGGTATTCCTCGGGCGTGAGCACGCCGGTATGGCTCGGGCTCTTGCGCGACAGCGTGAACGTCAACGCGCTCACCGGCCCCTGTGTCGTCTGGCATTCGAGCCACTTCGGGTCGTAGATGGCCATCTTCATCTCGCGGGCCCACAGCAGCGCGAGCACCTCGCGCCCGTTTGCCTTCGGGATGCGGAACACCATGCCCTGGCATGACCCGCCGGAGAGCAAGCCGAACACGAGGCCCGGCTGCTCCGGCGTGCCGCGATTGATGCGGCTCCACATCTTCAGTGCGCGATGCCAGCCATGGACCTTCGCGGGCCGGCGCTCCGCGAAGTCGAACTCGGGCCGCCAGATCAGCGAGCCATAGCCGAAGATCCACAGGTCCTCGTGCCCGCCCCACTCGACGAGCGTGCGCTCCAGCATGGACGCCGGGTCGCGCAGGGGCTTGGGGGATTCGCTCACGCAGGAGACTTTATCGCGGCAGCAGTGCCTGAACTCTGCGGTGGATTGCTTGCTAGCATGAAGCCATGAAACTGCACCCCGAAGTGGCGGCAGTGACGCAGCGCATCCGCGAGCGCAGCGCGACAGCAAGAACCGCCTACCTCAAGAGAATCGACGCCGCTGCCGCGAAGGGGCGCGGCGATGACAGGATGGGCTGCGCGAACGTGGCGCACGCCTTCGCCGCCTTGCCCGGCAACGACAAGTTCCGCGTGGTCGCCGAACACGCGCCGAACGTCGGCATCGTCACCGCGTACAACGACATGCTCTCCGCGCATGCGCCGTACGCGGGCTTCCCCGACGTGATCAAGGATGAAGCGCGCAAGCTCGGTGCGACGGCACAAGTGGCAGGCGGCGTGCCCGCGATGTGCGACGGCGTGACGCAAGGCACCGCGGGCATGGAACTGAGTTTGTTCTCCCGCGACACGATCGCTCTGGGGACCGCGGTGGCCTTGAGCCATGACGTGTTCGACGCGGCTTTGATGCTCGGCATCTGCGACAAGATCGTCCCGGGCCTGTTGATCGGCGCCTTGCATTTCGGTCACATCCCGACGGTGTTCGTGCCCGGCGGTCCAATGCCCAGCGGCCTGTCGAACAGCGAGAAGGCGAAGGTGCGGGAGAAAGCCGCGCAAGGGCTGGTCGGCCGTGCCGAATTGCTGGAAGCCGAATCGAAGGCCTATCACACGCAAGGCACCTGCACGTTCTATGGCACGGCCAACAGCAACCAGATGCTGCTCGAAGCGATGGGGCTGCATGTGCCGGGCTCGGCGTTCGTCAACCCGCAGGACGGCCGGCGCGAGGAACTCACGCGCGAAGCGGTGCGAACCGCTTTGTCGATCACGAAGGCGCGCCGCTTCACGCCGATCGGGCGCATGGTGGACGAGCGGGCGATCGTCAACGCACTGGCGGTGCTGCTGGCGACGGGCGGGTCGACAAATCACCTGATTCACTGGGTCGCGGTCGCGCGCTCGGCGGGCATCACGATCGACTGGGACGATTTCCAGCGCTTGTCTTCGGTCACACCGCTGCTTGCACGGGTGTACCCGAACGGCGCGGCGGACGTGAACGAGTTCGAACATGCCGGGGGTCCGGCGCTGATCATCCGCGAGCTGCTCGACGCCGGCTTGATGCACGAGGACGTGCTGACGGTGCGCGAGGCCGGCATCGCCGAATACCGGCGCATTTCCGTCGCCGTTTCCCGCGATGCTTCGGTGGTGCGGCCCGCGGCAGACCCGTTCAGCGCCACAGGGGGATTGCGCCTGCTCACCGGCAACCTGGGGCGCAGCGTCATCAAGACCTCGGCCGTGCCCGACGACCGTCATGTCATCGAAGCGGCGGCGCGCGTGTTCGATTCGCAGGAAGACCTGCATCGTGCGTTCAAGGCCGGCGAACTCGAGCGCGATGTGGTCTGCGTGGTGCGCTGGCAAGGCCCGCACGCGAACGGCATGCCGGAGCTGCACAAGCTCACACCTCCGCTGGCGGTGTTGCAAGGCAAGGGCCATCGCGTGGCGCTGGTCACCGACGGCCGCATGAGCGGCGCATCCGGCAAGGTGCCTGCCGCGATCCACATCACGCCCGAAGCGGCCGCCGGCGGGCCGCTGGCGAAAGTGCGCGACGGCGACATCGTGCGTCTCGACGCAAACAGCGGCGTGTTGCAGGCGCTCGTGCCCGACGACGAATGGGCGCAGCGCACCGCAGCCGAAATGCCGCAACAATTGCGCGAAGCCAATGCGCACGGCGTGGGCCGGGAACTGTTCGCCGCGTTCCGCCGCAATGCGCTGTCGGCCGAAGAAGGAGCTTGCACATGGCTGTGAAACTCACGCCGCGCGACGTGATGCAGGACGCGCCGGTGATCCCCGTGATCGTCTTGTCGGACGCCGCGCATGCCGTGCCGCTGGCGCGCGCGCTGGTCGCCGGTGGCATCCGGATGCTCGAAGTCACGTTGCGGACGCCGGCGGCCTTGGGATGCATCGAAGCGATCGCTCGTGAAGTGCCCGATGCCGTTGCCGGCGCGGGCACGGTGCGCAATGCCGGTGACGCGCAAGCCGCGGTGAAGGCCGGCGCGCGATTCATCGTCAGCCCGGGCTATACGTCCGCGCTCGGTCGCGCATGCAGGGAACTTGCCGTCGCGTATTTGCCGGGGGTGGCGACGGGCAGCGAGATCATGGCCGCGCAGGACGATGGCTATACCGACATGAAATTCTTCCCCGCCGTCCCCGCCGGCGGCGCGCCGATGCTCAAGGCGTGGCAAGGACCCTTTGCCGACATCACTTTCTGCCCGACGGGTGGAATCACCGCAGGCAACGCGCGCGATTTCCTCGCGCTGCCGAATGTGGCATGCGTCGGCGGTTCGTGGATCGCACCCGTCGACGCGATCGAGCGCGGCGACTGGGCGCGCGTGACGCGCCTTGCAAAAGAAGCGAAGGCGCTTTGCAATAACTGAATGTGTGTCATCCCGGCGAAGGCCGGGGTGACAGGCTCAATCCTTCTTTTCGATCAACTCGATCTTGTAGCCGTCCGGGTCCGTCACGAACGCAATCACGGTCGTGCCGCCTTTCACCGGCCCGGGCTCGCGCGTGACGTTGCCACCGTTCTTGCGGATCGTGTCGCAGGCGCCGTAGACGTCGGGCACGCTCAATGCGATGTGCCCGAAGGCGGTGCCGATCTCGTAGTGGTCGACGCCGTAGTTGTAGGTGAGCTCGATTTCCGCATGGTCGGGGTTGTTGCCGTATCCGACGAACGCCAGGTCGTATTTCTGGTCCGGGCGCTCGGTCGTCCGTAGCAATTTCATGCCGAGGATGCGTGTATAGAAATCGATCGACCGTTTCAGGTCGCCGACGCGAAGCATGGTGTGGAGCAGGCGCATGGAAAAAGATTATGCTGTGCTCATGATCATCGTGCCGACCATCCGCTTGGCGAAGATCGGCGATGCCCGGCGCATCGCGGAGATGTCGCGCGACGAGATCGAAGTGGGGTTGGCGTGGACGTGGACCCCGGAGCGCGTGCGCCGCTCGATCCGGGACCGCTCGACGAACGTTGCGGTGGCGCTGGAAGGCCAGGTCCTCGTCGGGTTCGGCATCATGCATTACGGCGACGACAAGGCGCACCTGTCGCTGCTGGCCGTGAGCAACGCGGTTCGTGAGCACGGCGTCGGCGGCCACCTGCTCGACTGGCTGGAGAAATGCGCGCGTACGGCTGGGCTGCCGCGCATCGAGCTGGAAGTGCGCGCCGACAATGGCGAGGCGCTGGCGTTCTATGGCCTGCGCGGCTATGAGCGCTTCACCACGGTGCACGGCTATTACCAGGGCCGCATCGACGCTTTTCGCCTGGCCAAGGAATTCAGCCCCTCCGCCGCCGAGTAAGGCGAAAGCCTGCTGCCAGCAAGTCATTGTTGATTCCCTATACTGCCTCGGGCCGCGGCGAACCCCCGTGCCCGCGCGCTTTCACGGCTCATCCCAAGAAGAAACTGCACCTTATGGCATCACTGCGCCTCGCCCGCCTCCTTTGCCTTGCCTCCATTGCCGCTTCGAGCTTCCTGCTCGCGAGCTGCGGGCAGGGTTCCGCACAACCCGGTGGGGGCGGCATGCCGCCTCCCGAAGTGGCCGTCATCGCCGTGCAAACGGGCGACGTCGGCATCGTCACCGAGCTGCCCGGCCGCCTCGAGGCTTCGCGCGTTGCGCAAGTGCGCGCGCGTGCCGCGGGCATCGTTCTGCAGCGCCTGTTCCGCGAAGGCAGCGACGTGCGCGCGGGCCAGCCGCTGTACAAGATCGACCCGGCGCCCTATGCCGCCCAAGCTGCGAGCGCCAATGCGCAGCTCGCGCGCGCGCAGGCCAATCTCGGCCAGGCCGCCGCGCTTGCGCAACGCTACAAGCCGCTGGTCGAAGCCAATGCGATCAGCAAGCAGGACTACGCGAATGCGGTCGCGGCACAGAAAGCCGCGGAGGCCGAAGTCGCCGCGGGCAGGGCCGCAGTGCAAACGGCGCAGATCAACCTCGGCTATGCGACGGTGACGTCGCCGATCTCCGGCCGCATCGGCCGCGCGCTCGTCACCGAGGGCGCGCTGGTGGGACAGGGCGAAGCGACTCCGCTCGCTACCGTGCAGCAGATCCACCCGATGTTCGCGAACTTCAACCAGTCGGCGACCGAAGTCTTGCAGTTGCGCCGTGCGCTGTCCGAAGGCAAGCTGAAGCGCGCCCCCGGCCAGGAAAGCGCGCAGGTGCGCGTGGTGATGGAAGACGGCACGGAATATCCGCAGCCGGGCCGCCTGCTGTTCTCCGATCTCAGCGTCGACCCCACCAGCGGCCAGGTGCTGCTGCGCGCGGAAGTGCCCAATGCAAACGGCCTTCTCCTGCCCGGGATGTACGTGCGCGTGCGTCTCGAGCAGGCCAAGGTCGGCAACGCGGTCCTGCTGCCGCAGCAAGCTGTTACGCGATCCGGCCAGGGCGACACGGTGATGGTCGTCGACAAGGAAGGCAAGGTTGCGCCGCGCCCAGTGAAGGTGGGCAACGAACAGGACGGCAGCTGGGTGATCCTGAGCGGCCTCAATCCCGGTGACCAGGTCGTGGTCGAAGGCTTCCAGAAGATTCGCCCGGGTGCGCCCGTGAAGGCCGTGCCCTGGCAGAAGCCCGGGACGGGCAGCGCTTCGACAGGCTCAGCGCGAACGGAGCCGGCTTCCGCGCCGAAGAAATAAGACATGGCGAAGTTCTTCATCGACCGCCCGGTCTTCGCGTGGGTGATCGCGCTGTTCGTGCTGGTACTCGGCGCGACGTCGATCACCAAGCTGCCGATCGCGCAGTACCCCTCGGTCGCGCCGCCCACCATCGTCGTGTCTGCCGTGTACCCCGGCGCGTCCGCGCAGACGCTGGAGGAGACGGTGCTGTCCATCATCGAGCAGGAGATGAACGGCTCGCCCGGCCTGATCTACATGGAGTCGGTGGCGCAGGCCAACGGCTCGGGCTCGATCACGCTGTCGTTCGAATCGGGAACGAACCCCGACCTCGCGCAGGTCGACGTCCAAAACCGCCTGTCGCGCGCCGCGCCGCGTTTGCCCGCGGCTGTGACGCAGCAAGGCGTGCGCGTCGACAAGGCGCGCTCGAACTTCCTGTTGTTCACGATCCTGTCGTCCGACGATCCCGCGTGGGATCCGGTCGCGCTCGGCGACTTCGCGTCGCGCAACATCCTGCCCGAGATCCAGCGCATCCCCGGCGTCGGGCAGGCGCAGTTGTTCGGCACGGAACGCGCGATGCGCATCTGGGTCGATCCGGCCAAGCTCGTCAGCTTCAACATCTCGATGGCGGAAGTGAACGCGGCGATTCGCGCACAGAACGCACAGGTCTCCGCCGGCACGATGGGTGACCTGCCGAACATCCCGGGCCAGGGCATCTCAGCGACCGTAGTGGTCAACGGACAGCTCACCACGCCCGAGCAGTTCTCCAACCTCGTGCTGCGCGCGAACACCGATGGCTCGAGGGTCCGGCTCAAGGACGTCGCCCGCGTGGAACTCGGCGGGCAGGGTTACGCGATCTCGGCGCGCATCGACGGCAAGCCGTCCACGGGCATCGGCGTGCAACTTGCGCCGACCGGCAATGCACTCGCAACGGCAAAGGCCGTGCGGGCGCGGATGGAGGAGCTGTCGAAGTTCTTCCCGCCGGGCATGAAGTGGGCCATCCCGTACGACACGTCGAAGTTCGTGAGCATCTCGATCTCGCAAGTGGTCGAGACGCTTGCCGAGGCGATGATCCTGGTGTTCCTGGTGATGTACCTGTTCCTGCAGAACTGGCGCTTCACGCTGATCCCGGCGGTGGTCGTGCCGGTCGCATTGCTCGGAAGCTTTGCCACGCTGTATGCCATCGGCTTCTCGATCAACGTGCTCACGATGTTCGGCATGGTGCTGGTGATCGGCATCGTGGTCGACGACGCGATCGTCGTGATCGAGAACGTCGAGCGAATCATGAGCGAAGAGGGCCTGCCGCCGCGCGAAGCAACCGTGAAGGCCATGGGCCAGATCCAGGGCGCCATCGTCGGCGTGACGCTGGTGCTGATCTCGGTGTTCGTGCCGCTCGCGTTCTTCGCGGGCTCGGTGGGCAACATCTACAAGCAGTTCTCGGCGGTGATGGTGTCGTCGATCGGCGTGTCGGCGTTCATGGCGCTTTCACTCACGCCGGCACTTGCCGCGACACTGCTCAAGCAGGTCGAAGCGGGCCACCATCTTGAGAAGGGCGGTTTCTTCGGCAACTTCAACCGCGCTTTCAAGGTCACGGCACGCAACTACGAAACCTTCGTCGGCAAGATCCTGCGGCACGTCGTGCGTGCGTTCGTCGTCTACCTCGCGGTGATCGTTGCGGTGGGGTTCTTCTTCTGGCGCCTGCCGGCCTCTTTCCTCCCGGTCGAAGACCAGGGTTACATCATCGTCAACGTGCAGCTTCCGCCGGGAGCCACTGCCGAGCGCACCGGGCGGGCGATCGCGCAAGTCGAAGGGTTCCTGCTCAAGCAGCCCGAGGTCGAGCACACCATCGGCGTGCTGGGCTTCTCGTTTTCGGGGCAGGGCCAGAACGCCGGCCTTGTCTTCGTGCCGCTGAAGCCGTGGGACGAGCGCAAGGGCCAGGAGCACAGCGCGAGCTCATTGGCGGGCCGCTCGTTCGGCGCGTTGATGGGCGTGAAGGACGCTTTCATTTTCGCGGTGAGTCCGCCGCCGATCCCGGAGCTCGGTTCGTCCACGGGTTTTTCGTTCCGCCTCGAAGATCGCGGTGGACTGGGGCACGAAGCGCTCGTGAATGCGCGCAACCAGCTGCTCGGCATGGCAGCGCAAAGCAAGGTGGTGACGGGCGTGCGCCCCGACGGCCTCGAAGATGCGCCGCAGTTGCAGATCGACATCGACCGCGACAAGGCCGCGGCGCTGGGCGTGACGTTCGATTCGATCAACTCGACGATGTCGACCGCGTTCGGCTCCGCCTATGTCAACGACTTCCCGAATCGCGGCCGCCTGCAGCGTGTGGTCGTGCAAGCCGATGCACCGGCGCGCATGCAACCCGACGATTTGCTGCGCCTGACGGCGAACAACACGAAGGGCGAGTCGGTGCCCCTGGGCGCGTTCGCTCGGACCCGATGGGTCACGGGTGCGATGCAGACGATCCGCTACAACGGCTATCCCGCCATGCGCATCTCCGGCGACGCGGCGCCCGGCCGCAGCACGGGCGAAGCGATGGACGAGATGGAGCGGCTCGCCGCGCAGTTGCCGCAAGGCTTCGCCTATGAATGGACCGGCATCTCGCGCGAGGAAAAGCTGTCGGGCTCCACGGCGGCGATCCTGCTCGCGTTCTCGCTGCTGGCGGTGTTCCTTTGCCTCGCCGCGCTGTACGAGAGCTGGTCGATCCCGATGTCCGTCATCCTCGTCGTGCCGCTCGGCGTGCTCGGCGCGCTGCTGGGCATCTGGCTGCGCGGCTATCCGAACGACGTGTACTTCAAGGTGGCGCTGGTGACCATCATCGGCCTGTCGGCGAAGAACGCGGTGCTGATCATCGAATACGCGAAAGACCTGCACGCGCAAGGCAAGAGCGTGATGGATGCCGTGATCGAAGCCGCGCACCTGCGCTTCCGGCCGATCATCATGACGTCGATGGCGTTCATCTTCGGTGTGCTGCCGCTGGCGATCGCGTCGGGTGCCGGCTCGGCAAGCCAGCGCGCCATCGGCACCGGCGTGATGGGCGGAATGATCACCGCGACATCGCTGCTCGTGCTCTTCGTGCCGGTGTTCTTCGTCGTGGTGCGCAAGCTGTTCAAGGGCAGTGAGCGGCAACGGCGCATGTACGCGCACGAGCTCGATGCGCCGCACGGCGCGCCGGGAGGTGCGGAATGAAATACCGACAGCCGAACGCGAAGGTCGCCAAGATCGCGCAAAGGACGCAAAAGTCCTTGGAAAGAAATTCTTTGCGACTTTTGCGAATCCTTTGCGCCCTTTGCGTTCCTGCCTTTATTTCCGCATGTTCGTTCGCGCCGAAATACGACCGCCCGGTCGCGCCCGTGCCGGACGCGTATCCGTATCCATCCACCCCGGCCGGCACACCCGCCGCTGCGTTGCCGTGGCAGCAGTTCTTCGGTGACGAGCGGCTGCGCGAGCTGATCACGATCGCACTGGCGAACAACCGTGACTTGCGCGTCGCGGTGCTGAACATCGAGCAAGCACGCGCGCAATACGACATTCGCCGCGCGGACCTGCTGCCGACGCTCGGTGCGAATCTGTCCCGGCAGCCGGCCAGCGGCGGCACCCCTGCGCTATGGACGGTGGGCATCGGCACGTCCGCGTGGGAGATCGACCTGTTCGGCCGCGTGCGCAACCTGGGTGAAGCCGCGCTCGCGCAGTACCTCGGCACCGAAGAGGGCCGCAAGGCGGCGCAGATCAGCCTGATCGCGAGTGTCGCGAACACGTGGCTGTCGCTCACCGCCGATGAAGAACTGCTCAAGATCACGCGCGACACGCTGAGCACGCGTGAAGAGTCGCTGCGCCTGACGCGATTGCGTTTCGAAAACGGCGCGACGTCGGAGATCGACTTTCGCCTGGCCGAGTCGCTGGCGGAATCGGCGCGCGCCACGCTCGCGCAACTCGCGCGCCAGCGCGCACTCGATCTCGATGCGCTGGCCCTGCTGCTCGGTCAACCGGTGCCGGCGCAGTTCCAGACCCCCGGAAGCACGGCGTCGATCACGCTGCCCGACGTGCCTGCGGGCCTGCCGTCGGAAGTGCTTGCGCAGCGGCCCGATGTCCGCCAGGCGGAACAGCAACTGATCGCCGCCAACGCGAACATCGGAGCTGCCCGCGCCGCGTACTTCCCGCACATCACGCTGACGGCCGGCGTCGGCAAGGGCAGCCCCGAGCTGTCGGGCCTGTTCAAGGGCGGCGGGTGGGCCTGGGCGGTGGCGCCAACGCTCGTGCAGACGATCTTCGACTGGGGCCGCAATCGCGCCAATGTCGAGGTCGCGAAAACAACGCGCGACATCGCGATCGCGCAGTACGAGAAGGCGATCCAGTCGGCTTTCCGCGAAGTCGCTGATGCGTTGGCGGGCCGCGCCACGTTTGGCGACCAGCTTGCCGCGCAGGCTCGCGTGGTCAATGCCGAGACGGTGCGGTACAAGCTATCCGTCCTGCGCTACGACAACGGAGTGTCCAGTTACCTCGACCTGCTCGACGCGCAGCGCTCACTCTTCGTTGCACAACAGACTCTGGTGCAGACGCGGCTTTCGCAACTGCAAACCCAGGTTCAGCTGTATCGTTCGTTGGGCGGGGGGTGGTCCCCGACACAATGAAAGACCCGACCGTCGTCGCGCAAGCGCTTGCACGCATCCGCCAGGAAAACGCCCACCTGAAGGCGTTCACGGCGATCCGCGACGACGATTCGGCCGTCGAACTGTCGTTGAAGCTGAAGGGTCCGCTCGCGGGCAAGCTCGTCGCGGTCAAGGACATCTTCGACACGACGGACTTCGCGACGGCGTACGGCTCGCCGATCTATTCGGGTCACCAGCCCTCGACCGAGGCGGCGATGGTCTCGGTGTTGCGCCAGGCTGGCGCGCTCGTCGCGGGCAAGTCGGTGACCACGGAGTTTGCTTTCCTCCATCCGCCGGCCACGCTCAATCCCGCGGCGCCTGGGCACACGCCCGGGGGCTCTTCGTCGGGGTCGGCGGCGGCCGTTGCGGCGGGCCTCGTGGCGCTGGCCATCGGGTCGCAAACCGGCGGCTCGACGATCCGCCCCGCGTCGTACTGCGGCATTGCGGGGTTCAAACCGAGCTTCGGGGTGCTGCCGGCCGCCGGCATGAAGTGTTTTTCATGGTCGCTCGACACCGTGGGATTGTTTGCGCGCACGGTTGCGGAAGTGCGCGAGTTCGCCCAGGCCGTGAGCGGGGGCCGCGTGCAGCAGCTTGCCGCTCGGCAACCGGGCGAATGGCGCTTCGGCGTTCCACGATCGTATCCGTGGGGCGAAGTGGCACCGGGTGCGGCCAAGGCGATGCAGATGGCCATCGAAAGGCTGCGCGCATCGGGTGCCAAGGTCGTCGAGCTCGATCTGCCCTCGTGGGCCGCCGACTGCTTCTACGCACACGACGCAGTGCAGGCCTGGGAAGCCGCGCGAACACTGGCCAAGGAGTTCGAATCGCATCGGGAACAACTTTCCCCTCTGCTTCGCGACTACCTTTCCGAAGCGCGAAGCGTCACCGACGACGCGTACTCGCAGGCCCAGGCCACCGCGCGCCTCGCCCGGCTCGCGGCACACGACTGGGTTGCCGGTGTTGACGTGCTGCTCACACCGAGCGCGCCCGACGAAGCGCCTTCGGGCTACACGAGTACCGGCGCTTCGACATTCAACCGGGCGTGGACCTTGCTCGCCTCGCCGTGCGTGAACGTGCCTGGTGCGACGGGTGTGAATGGTTTGCCGATGGGTGTGCAAGTCATTGCCGCAGCCGGAGAAGACAGCTTGTGCCTCGCCGCGGGCGAGTTGGTCGAAGACCTGCTGTCACCCCGGGCCTGACCCGGGGTCGTCGGCGTTTACTTCAACTCGAACACGAGGCACGTCGTCGTGCCATGCGCGTACAGCGTGCCGTCGGGCCCGTACAGGCGCGCCTCCGCCGTAGCAAGCTGGCGGCCGCAATGGATCACTTTTCCTTCGGCGCGCACCCGTTGCACTTTCGGCGAGACCGCGCGCACCAGGTTCACGCCAAGTTCCGCCGTCGTGTAGCCGCGGCCGGGCGGCATCATGGTGTGGACCGCGCAGCCCAGTGCGGAATCGAGCAGCGTCGCATACCAGCCGCCGTGCACCGTGCCCATCGGGTTGAGGTGCGCGGGGCCCGGCGTTCCCTGGAACATCGCGCGGCCTTCATCGACTTCGAGGAGCTGGAAGTCGAGCGTCTGCGCGATCGGCGGATACGGCAGCTCGCCGCGCAGCATTGCATGCATCATTTCCAGCCCGCTCTTGCCGGCAACCTGCTCGGGTGTGGACACCCCGGGGCCGACGCCGGCGTTGATCCGCGCCTTCACTTCGGCTTCCTGCGCCAGCCACGCTTCGAGTTGGTCGATCTTCGTCATCCGCGTCATCCCCGTTATAACACTTGCATATGCAACAGTTGCAGGTACAATAACAGCGATGGACATGGCCGTCAAGCCGCAGGGCTGCACCAACCTCAAACTGCGCCAGCTGATGCGCCGCGTGGCCGCGCATTACGACGCCGAGGTGGGCCAGGCGGGCCTGAAGGGCACGCAATACTCGCTGCTCTCCTATGTGGCCAAGCTCGGACCCATTCGCCCTGCGGATCTCGCCGCGGAGATGCGCATCAGCCCTTCGACGCTCACCCGCAACGTCAAACCGCTGGTCGACGCGGGGCTGGTCGAGGTCTTGCCGGGCGCCGACGCGCGCAGCCGCCTTGTCAGTGTGACGGCTCTGGGCCGCGAGAAGCGCCAGGAGGCGCAGCGGCGCTGGCGCGTGGCGCAGGAGGGCATCAACGAGATGCTCGGCCCTCGCCGTGTGGTGCAACTGCACGCGCTGCTCGACGAGTGCCTCGAGCGGCTGGCCGAGCGCGCGGCCGATGGCGAGGACGCCTGACTCAACCATCCCCGCGGCGTTGACCAAACGCGCTGCCGGTTCAACAATGGCCCTCCCGATGTAATGAGGTCCCCATGGTCGTCCAGTTCAAGGTCAACGGAAAGCCGGCAAGCGTCGACGTCGCGCCGAACACACTGCTGGTGCAGGCGCTGCGCGAAAACCTGCATCTCACCGGCACCCATGTGGGATGCGACACGGCGCAATGTGGCGCGTGCACGGTGCTGGTCGACGGGCGGTCGATCAAGTCGTGCAACACGCTCGCAGCGCAGCATCCCGGCGCCGACATCGTGACGATCGAAGGCCTTGCCGCCGCGGACGGAACCCTGCATCCCATGCAGGCGGCGTTCAAGGACTGCCACGGCCTGCAATGCGGCTTCTGCACGCCGGGCATGGTGATGAGCGCCGTCGACCTGTGCAAGCGCAGCCCCCAAGCGACCGAAGCGCAAATCCGCGAGCAGCTCGACGGCAACATCTGCCGCTGCACGGGCTACCAGAACATCGTCAAGGCGGTGCAGCAAGGCGCAGCCGCCATGAACGCCGCGGCTTGAGGCCCCACCATGTACGCATTCACTTTTGAACGTCCCACCACGCTGGCCGACGCAAACAAGCTCGCACAGAAGTCCAACGTGAAGCTGCTGGCCGGCGGCCAGTCGCTCGTCGCCGCGCTGAAGCTGCGGCTGGCCAACCCGGATCAGCTCGTCGACCTCGGCGCGATCGCGGAGCTTGCACGCATCGCGAAAGAAGGCAGCGGCCTGAAGATCGGTGCGATGGCGCGCCATGCCGACGTTGCATCCAGCACGGATGTGAAGTCCGTGATCCCGGCACTCGCCGATGTTGCGGGTCAGATCGGTGACCGCCAGGTGCGCGCAATGGGGACGCTGGGCGGCTCGATTGCGAACAACGATCCGGCGGCTGACTATCCGGCGGCCGTGCTTGCGCTGGATGCGACGGTGCACACGACCTTGCGCCAGATCGCGGCGAGCGATTTCTTCAACGGCCTGTTCACGACCGCGCTCGGCGACGGTGAACTGATCACGCACGTGACCTTCCCGGCACCGAAGCGAGCGGCGTACATGAAGTTCAAGCAGCCTGCATCGCGCTTCGCGTTGATCGGCGTGTTCGTCGCGGACACGGCCAACGGTGTCCGCGTTGCAGTCACCGGGGGTGGCAACGGGGTGTACCGCCATGCCGGCCTCGAGCAGGCGCTGGCGAAGGCGTTCACGCCGCAGTCCGCGGCGTCGGTGAAGATCGATGCCGGCGAGCTGGCAGCCGACATCCATGCCAGCGCTGCGTATCGGGCGAACCTGGTCAGCGTGATGGCGCAGCGGGCTGTCGCGAAAGCGCTGGAGTGATCGACTCGATCGATTCCCTGGAACGGGCGCTGGCGGGCGTCAACTACTTCGCTGACCGGCGCCTGGCCACGGCTGTATTTCTTGCGCTCAAGCTGCAACGTCCGCTCCTGCTCGAAGGCGAGCCGGGCGTGGGCAAGACGGAGCTGGCGAAAGCGCTCGCGGCGGCACTTCCGCGCGAGTTGCTGCGGCTGCAGTGCTACGACGGGCTCGAGCAGCGTGAAGCACTTTACGAGTGGAACTACGCCGCGCAGCTATTGCACATGCGGGCTGTGGAAGGAACTGAAAGCGCCGACGAAATCGAGCGCGAGGTGTACCAGCCGCGCTACCTGATCCGCCGACCGTTGCTGCAGGCCTTGCAGGCGCCTGCGCCCGGGGCCGTGTTGTTGATCGACGAAGTGGATCGCGCCGATGAGCCCTTCGAAGCTTTCCTGCTGGAATACCTCGGCGAATACCAGGTGAGCATCCCGGAGATCGGCACCGTGCGTGCGAACGTGCTGCCGGTCACGGTGCTCACGAGCAACCGCACGCGCGAGTTGAACGATGCGGTGAAGCGCCGGTGCGTTTATCACTGGCTCGAGTACCCGGACCGGGATCGCGAATTGGCCATCGTTCGCTCGCGCGTTCCGCAGGCGAGCGAAGCGTTGTCCAGGCAAGTGGCGCAATTCATCTCGCGCCTGCGCAGCGAACCTTTCGCGAACGCCTTCCAGCGCGCTCCCGGCATTGCGGAAAGCGTCGAATGGGCACGTGCATTGGTGGCGCTGGACACCTTGCAGCTCGACCCGGAAGTCGTCACCGGCACGGCGGGCATCCTGTTCAAGCAGCGCGATGATGTCGCGGCTCTCACGCCGGAACTCGCGGCGGAGTTGCTCAAGCCCGAGGAGCAGGCCGCGTGACGATCCCGCCGCTCGGCGATGCCCGGGCGGGCAAGCTCGCGGACAACATCACGGCCTTCGGGCGTGCGTTGCGCCGTGCCGGTGTCCCTGTCGACAGCTCCCGGATCGCACTCGCGCAGCAGGCGACCGCGCTGGTCGGCGTGGAGCGCAAGCTGGACCTGGGCGCCGCGCTCGAAAGCGTGATGATCGGCCGCGAACAGGACCGCGGGGTGTTCCGCGAAATGTTCGAGGCATTCTTTCGCGATGCCGGGGCCGCATTTGAGTTGGTTGGCCCGGAAGTGCTCAGCGCGTCAAAGCGCCCACGCGTATCGCAAGCGCTCGCACCCGGCGGGTCGAAACAAGCGCAGCGCGAGCAGCACGGGATCAAGCTCGACGCCGCAATGAGCGCCAGCGAGACGGAGCGCTTGCGCCATGCCGATTTCACTGCGCTCACCGCCGAGGAGTTCGCGCGGGTCGAGCGCCTGGCGCGCGAGATTCCCCTGGCATCGCCGCGCATCGCGTCTCGCCGAACGCGCGCGGGAGATCGCGGTGCGCGTGCCCACTGGGCCCGCACGCTGCGCCACGCCGTGCGCACGGGGGGCGAACTCATCGTGCTGCACCGGATGGAACGCATCGAGCAGGAACTGCCTTTGCTCGTGCTGATCGATGTTTCCGGCTCGATGGAGCGCTATGCGCGGCTGCTCCTTGCATTCCTGCATGCCTCGACGCGCGGTGCGCGCCGGCGTGATGTGTTCGCTTTCGGCACGCACCTCACCGACCTCACCTCCGCGTTCCGTTTGGCCAATACGGATGCGATGCTCGCTTCGGCCTCGCGAGCCATCGACGACTTCGCGGGCGGCACGCGCCTGGGCGACTCGCTGGCGCAGTTGCGTGCAGAACATTCGCGGCGCTTCGTCGGCGGCCGCACGCTGGTGCTGCTGGTGAGCGACGGCCTCGATACCGGGGATGCCCCGGTGCTCAGTGAGGAATTGGCGTGGCTCAAACGGCACTGCCGCAAGCTGGTGTGGCTCAATCCGCTCTTGCGTTTCGAAGGCTATGCTCCGCTGGCCGGCGGAGCGGCCGTTTTGCACCGCTTCGCGGACCGCATGGTGGCCGTGCATAACCTCGAGCGCCTCGAGGAACTCGCGTTGCAGCTCGCGGCCGTGACGTCGGAACGGAAAGGGTAAGACCGGATGGAGATGCAAGGCAACCGCGTCATCGCGGCGACGCAACAGCAGACATGGGAAGCGCTGCTCGACCCCCAGGTGCTGCAGGCTTGCATTCCCGGGTGCGAGAAGATGGAAGCGACCGGTCCGAACCAGTACGCCGCTGCGGTCGGTGTGAAGATCGGCCCGGTGTCTGCACGATTCAATGCGAAAGTCGCGTTGTCGGATGTGGACCCGCCGCAGGGTTGCACCATCTCGTTCGATGGCCAGGGCGGCGCGGCAGGCCATGGCCGCGGCAGCGCGAAGGTGCGGCTGGCACCGTTGGTCGCGGGTTGCGAGCTCTCGTATGACGTCAACGCGCAAGTCGGCGGCAAGATCGCGCAAGTGGGCCAGCGCCTGATCGACGGCGTGTCGAAGGCGATGGCCGAAGACTTCTTCAAGCGCTTCGACGACGAGATGCGCAAGCGCCATCCGGGCGAGGCGTCGCCGAAGGCAGCCGTAGTCGAATCGCGCGCAGCCATGCCGCCGTGGGTGTGGATCGCCGGTGCGATCATCGTTGCGGCGATCATGTGGCTGCTGCTGCGATCCTGAGGAAGGCACGCCAATGGAAAACCTCGACGTCACGGTCCTGCGCGCGCTGCGGGACTGGCGCTCGTCCGGCAAGCGCGCGTTGCTCGCGACGGTCGTGCGCACATGGGGCTCGTCGCCGCGGCCGACGGGTTCGATCATGGCCTTGTGCGAAGACGGCGCGGTGGTCGGTTCGGTGTCCGGGGGCTGCATCGAGGATGACCTGATCTACCGCTTTGCGCGCTCCGAGCCGATTCCATCGGGCCCGCCGCAATTCGTGAAGTACGGCATCACGGCGGACGAGGCGCATCGGTTCGGCCTGCCCTGCGGCGGCACGCTCGAGTTGCTTCTGGAGTTCGATCCGGACGCAGCTTCGCTGGCGCAAATGGTGACGTCGCTGGAGCACGGGCAGCTGATGCGCCGCATCACACGTCTTGCAGACGGCAGTGTCACACTCGAACACGCGGACATCCCGCAGGCGCTCGAAGTCGATGACCAGCGCCTGGTCAATACCTTCGGGCCCGAATTCCGCATGCTGTTGATCGGCGCGGGACAACTGACCGAGTACCTCGCGACCATGGCGCTGTTCTGCGGTTTCGCGGTGACGGTGTGCGACCCGCGCGAGGAATATCGCGGGGCGTGGAGCGTCGCCGGTGCAAAGGTACTGCCCGACATGCCTGATGACGTCGTGACGGCGTTCAAGCCCGACCGCCGCAGCTGCGTCGTCGCGCTCACCCACGACCCCAAGCTCGACGATCTTGCGCTGCTCGAAGCCTTGAAGACCGAAGCGTTCTATGTCGGCGCGATCGGCAGCCGCCGCAACAACGCGGCGAGGCACGAACGCATGCACGAGCACTTCGACATGACCGAGCCCGAACTGAAGCGCCTGCGCGGGCCGATCGGGATCTACGTCGGCAGCAAGACGCCGCCCGAAATCGCAGTGAGCATCATGGCTGAGATCATCGCGGTGAAGAACGGCATCACGCTGCCGCGGGACATGGAAGTCGCGCAGGCGAAAAACCTCCGCTCCGGGGCGGCCGGACCAGCGGGCGTGTGCGCTACCTGAACGGTCGCCCGGATTTGCTATCGTCCCACCATGAACAAGACCTCGACCCTCTTCGCTCTTGCCGCCGTGGCGGCGCTCGTCTCCGCTTGCAGCAAGGAAGCGCCCGCGCCGGCGTCGGCGCCGGCCGCCCCCGCACCGGCGGCTGCTGCAACACCGGCCACTCCGCCCGCTACCGCGCAGGCCGGTGCCGCGGCGGCGCAGTCGTCCGGGGTGTCCACCGACGCGATCGCGTCCGAGGCGCAAGGCTTTACCGTCGGCCCGACCATGAGCGCGCGCACGGTCTACGTCTTCTTCGACGCCCAATGCCCGCACTGCAGTGCGCAGTGGTATGCGGCCAAGCCGCTCAAGCCCCAGGCGAAATTCGTGTGGATCCCGGTGCGCCTGCTCAACGACAACAGCGGCGCGCAAGGCGCCGCGATCCTCGCGGCCAAGGACCCCGCCGCTGCGATGGACGAGCACGAAGCGGCGATGATGGATCACAAGGGCGGCATCAAGGCCGCAAGCGGAGCGGCTGCACAGGAAGCCGCCATCAAGAAGAACACGGACCTGTTCACGCGCTACCAGTTCGCATCGGTCCCGACACTGGTCACCAAGAACGCGCAAACCGGCGCGGTGGTCACGCACGAAGGCGCACTCAAGACGGAAGACCTCGCGGCGTTCGTCGGCGTGCCAGTCCCTGCGAAGTGATCGTTACGCTGGGACGGTGTAGTTCAGCGTCATCCGCCCGCCGTCGACGTAGATGATCTCGCCCGTGATGTAGCTCGCCGCATCGCTGGCGAGGTACGCCACGCAATCGGCGATCTCGTGCGGCTCGCCCAGCCGTTTCATCGGCGTGCGCGTCATGATGCGGGCCTTGGCTTCGTCGCTGGTGAGCACGGCCTTCGCAGCGAGTTCTGTTGCGATCGTGCCTGGCGCGACCGCGTTCACGCGGATGTTCTTGTCGGCCAGCGACAGGGCCATCACGCGCGTGAGCTGGTTGATCGCGCCCTTGCTCGCGTTGTAGCTCGCGATGCTGGGGATGGTGAGCACGCCGTTCACGGAGCTCATGTTCACGATCGCGCCGCCGCCGGCCTTCGCCATTTCGCGCGCGGCGGCCTGGCCCATCAGGAACGAGCCCTTGAGGTTCACGCGCAGCACCGCGTCCCAATCGGCTTCGGTGATCTCGAGGAAGTCCGATGCCTTGAAGATGCCGGCGTTGTTCACGAGCACGTCGATGCGGCCGTGGGCCTTGAGCGTGGCGGCGATGCACGCGTCGACCTGTGACTTGTCGCCCACGTCGCAATGCACATAGGTTGCACCGAGCTCTTTCGCGAGGGCCTGGCCGCGGGCGTCGTCGACGTCGGCCAGCACCACCGGCGCGCCTTCGCGCGCGAAGCGCCTGGCGCAGGCTTCGCCGATGCCTTGCGACCCGCCGGTGACGAGGGCGACACGGCCGTCAAGGCCGAAGTTGATGGATGTCATGCGCGGATGGTACCTGCGCAGGCTGACTTGAAATCGAGCGCCGACTCCTTGACGTCCGCAGCGCTCTTCCCGGGCGCGTACAGCGCCGAGCCGATGCCGAAACCGCTCGCCCCTGCGGCGAGATAAGCTGCCATGTTCGCTGCAGTGATGCCGCCAACCGGCAGCAGCACCGTCGACGCTGGCAGCACCGCGCGCATCGCTTTGACCGCCGCAGGCGGAATCATCTCCGCGGGAAACAGCTTGAGCGCGGTTGCGCCTGCATCGAGTGCCGCAAATGCTTCGCTGGGCGTCACCACACCGGGGATGCACTGCAGGCCGAGATCGACGGCGGCGCTCACGACTTCGGCGTTGAAATTCGGCGCGACGATGAGGCGCCCGCCCGCCTTGTGCACTTCGTGCACCTGTTCCGCATGCAACACGGTTCCTGCCCCGACCAAAAGTTGCGGGAACGCGCGCGACAGCAGAGCGATGCTCTTCAGCGGCTCCGGCGAATTGAGCGGAACTTCGACCACGCGCCAGCCCGCTTCATCCAGCGCTTGCCCGACGCTGGGTGTTTCATCGGGGCGGATGCCGCGCAGGATGGCGATGAGGGGAAGCTGCGCGAGGGCGGAATGCAGGTTCATGTCGATTTCTCCAGCGACCGTGCGATCGCGTGCAGGCCCAGCCACGTCGCTTCCTGCCCGAGTGTGCGGAATTGCGCGCCGAGATGCTTGAACGCGATTCCGTAGCGCTGCGTAAGCTTCTCGGCGCCGACCAGCACGATGGGGTCGCCCGATTTGAAGTCGTGCGTGCGCAGTTCCTCGCCGATCAGCAAACCGGACAGGTAGCTGGGCGCGGCTTGCTTGTCGATGCGGTCGAACAGCGACAGCGTGCGCGCCGAGAACGCAGCATGCAGCAAGTTGCCCATGTGCAGCGCGTGATCGACACCGCGCAGCAGCGCCGCCTCGTCGAGATCGCCATCATCATCGGGCATCGTGCGGGCGAAGATCGAATGCTGCCGCAGCACCGCGTAGAACTCGCCCGTCATGTACGTGGCAAACGATTCGATGCGGCCATCGCGCGCACGCGCCCATTTGCAATGGGTGCCGGGCATGACGATGCGCGCGTCGTTCACGCCGAGCAGCCGCAGCACGCCGAGCGACTTCGTCTCCTCGCCGCGCATCACGTCGGGTGCGCCGCCGGTCTCGCACGTCAGGCCCGGCACGATCGCGATCCGCTTCGGTTCGATCCAGGCGAGTTCCGATGCGATCCCGGCGAAGCCCGCAGGGCAGGGCACATAAGGCGCTTCCTTCCACCCCTGCTGGCTGCCCGCCATGCCGCAGACGAGCGCGAGCGAACCGGGTGCTTTCATCCAGTCGCCGCAGGCCTCGTCGAAGACTTGCGGGAAGCCGCCTTTCGGAACGGTGAGGATGCCGCGCGGAAATTCGCGCTCTTGGGCCGCGCGGCCTTGCGCATCCAGCCGCGCCACGCGCAGCGAAGAAGTGCCCCAGTCGACCGCGACGATGTTGTCCATCACCGCGGTTTATACCGTGCCCGCGCTAAGGCGTGCTCGGCACCCACTCACTGATGCTGGGCTCGACGACACTGGCGGACTGCAGCGTCTCGAAGTTCAGCGTGTACATGTTGCGGAACAGGTCGATGGCGAAGCGCGCGGCCCGGATATCGGTGGTCGTGCACAGGTACGCGCCGTCCGGGGTATAGATGTCCAGGACATACGCAGGGATCGCCGGGTCCAGCAGCAGCACGTAGATGTAGCCCGCCTGCTCGACCACGAGGTCTTCGTAAGTCACGCCGTCGCGCGCCTTCAGCGGCATCGTCGCGGCCGTGCCGTTGGAGAACAGGAGCACCGGGTTGCCCGAAGTGTCGAAGGCCTGGATGCGGTTGTTGCCCGACTCCAGCACGAGGATGGTGCTCTTCGCGGTGACTGCCGCGCACACCGGCGTGTTCATCAGGCCGTCGCGCGTCCCGATGCCCGAAACGGTCGTCGCCTGCGGGGCTGCGCTGTCGGAGACCGCGGCCGCCGAAGGCACGAGGATTTCCATCATGCTGTTTGCACCGTTGAAGCTGATCAGCTTGCCGTTCGGCATCACGAGGAACGCGTCGGAGCTGAAGTTGAAGTAGCCGTAGGCGAGGTTGCCGCCCGGCTGGTCGAAAGCCGGCGGCGCGCCTTTCGTGAGATACACGCCACGCACGCGGTTGCCGTTGAGCGAATCGACGTAGTAGCCGCGGTTGTTGGCCGAGTCGCGACTGTAGGCGATGCGCGGCGGCGGCTCGGGGAACCCCTGGCCGCTGGACTTGTAGCCGTCCTGCGGGTTGCCCAAGGCAAACGAAAGGTTCGCGAACTGGTACAGCTGTCCGGACGCGCCGTTTGCATAGGACGTCACCGTGGGGCTTGCGGATTGCCACGCATAGCCGATGGCGCCGAACGGTTCGCTGAGCGTGATGTCGACCACGTTGCAGAGCGACGTGCTGCCCGGATCGCAATTGAACGCCGGCTGCGCCGGCTTGGTGCCCGTCACATCCCACACGCGGACGCCATTCGACATCTGCGTCTTGCGCAGGTGCGAGTACTGCGTGTTCGCCGTGAGCGGAACGAGTGTCTCCTTCACTCCCATCGAGTAGGCATCGAGATTGTTCGCGACCGACCCCGTCGTGCCGCTTGCGCATTGCCACCCGTTCGAACTGGTGATCGACACGGTGAAGGTCACGTTGCCACCCTCGGGCAATCCGGTGAACGTGTATTGCAACTGGCTCACGCCGGGATTCGTGATGGCGATGCGGCCGGAGGTGCGCGGCGCGGCGTTGTCGCAGGTGGCGATGATCTCGAAACCCGTCGCCACCTGCGGGAAGCCCGCGACATCGGCCGGATCGGGCGTGATCGTGAGGGTGACGTCGTGCGTGAACACCACGGTTGCGGCGTACGTCCAGGGCGATCGCGCCGTTTCCACGCTGGTCTCCACGATGGAGGCCGCCGTGCCGATCGCCATGACCGCCTGGATGATGAGGCCGATGCCGAAGGGAATGGCATCTTCGACTGCGCCTTCGGCTTCGCCCGTCGCGAGCGAGCCGGTCAGGAACACGCGCCATGTGAGGAACGCGTCCTGGACCGCCGCGGAAAACCCGGCGATCTCCTCGCTCATCGCGTTCCTCACGATCTTCAGGAGGAGCGCCGTGACGCCCTGGATCGCGTTCTTGAACGACGACGTGTCGCCGTACAGGCCCACGATGATGCTGTCGCCCACCAGCTGGATCATCACTTGCGCGACGCCAAGCAAGGCCTCGGCGGGAAACGACTTGACGTACTTCCCGAAGCCCGTGGCGGCCGCCATCGCGAGGAAGACGCCGGGGATCGCGAGGTCGAGCACCGCCGTGCTCACGATGCCCGGCTTGACGGTGTCGGGGTACTTCTTCGTGCCGCTGCCGAGGCCGCCCGCGAGCAGCATCACCGCGCTGGCCGAATCGGGGACCGTGACCGAGTAGGTCGACTTCGTCATCTTCACCGGAATGCCCAGGATCACGAGCTCCTGGTTCACCAGGTCGATGTAGGCGTCATAGGTGTTCGACGGTTGCAGCCCGGTGTTCGCCGGCAGGGTTCCGCCGATGTCGGCCAGCGGGATCGGGTTGCCGCCCGCGTCGAGGAAACGTGCGTAGATGCCGAGGTAGCGCAGGTACCAGTTCGACACCTGGAAGTTCACGGTGCGCCCGCTGGTCGATTGCAGGTCGAACGAGAAGCCCGCATGCGTGGGAATGTCGGTCGGCGTGAGGGCTTGCGTGACCGCCGCGTCCATCGGCTTCATCGCAGACACGTTCGACGGGGGCGGCGTGACTGCGGTCGCGCCGTAACGGATCGCCCAGTTCTTGCCCTGCAGCGAATCGTTCTCGGTGTCCGCGGACAGGTTCGTGATGTCCGCGCCGAGATTCGGGTCGTTCTTGATCGAGGGCAGCACGCTCTGCATCGCCGTTGCAAGCGCCTGCAGTGTCGTTTGCGTGTAGAGGCAGTGGTACACCGGCTCGCCGCTTGAATCGAGCATGTCGGCGTTCGTCGCCGGATCGGTCACAGGGACGAGCGTGGCCCAGCCGCCGGTCGTCGATGCAGCGCCCTGGTTCTGCAGCGTGAACGCCAGCTCCAGCACGGTGGCGTCGTTGCACACGATGTTCTGCTGGATGTACGCGAGTGTCGTGGCGTCGAAGGATCCGATTTCCGGATGGTGCGTCACCATCGTGATCGCCTGCTGGTAGTAGTCCTGCAGCATCGACATGAACTCGTCGCAGAGCGTCGGGTCCGTGCTGGCGTCCTGCGGCGGCAGGGCGGTGGGATCGCCGCCGCACGCGACGAAACGGCCATGCAGCGAGGGACCGCCCGCTCGGCACGCAGTGATCTTCGTCTTCGCCGCGTCGCGCGCCGCCTGCGGAATGTGCGTGAACATGCTGTGCATGTGCCAGCGTTTCGGCTCCGCGGGGTGCACGCCTTTCACGTAGCAGGTCTGCGGGCCCGCGCTCGTGAGCCGGACGTTCTCGGCCACGTGCGTGATCGAGCTTGGGGGAACCTTCAGCCCCTGTTGTACGGCCGCCTGGCGATGCGCCTCCGTTGCGGGCACCAGCGCGAACTTGCGCGTCCCCGCGACGATCGAGTAGTCCGCGCCCGCATGGGCATTGGCAAGGTTGAAGTAGTAAGTGTGCGTCTCGCCTTGGGGTGCCGGCGCGGGTGTGCCGCTGCCGCCACCGCCGCAGCTGGCAAGCCAGGGCGCGCTGCCGAGCGCGACCCCGGCGCTCGACAACTTCAGGAAGTTGCGGCGATGGAGCAAATTCGAAAACGGGGGCTTGGCGCTGCGCATCCTTGACTCCTATTTGCCGACGGGTTGGAAGCACGTGTTCCCCGCCACCGGCGAAGGGATGCAGACCGCGGTT
This sequence comes from Ramlibacter sp., assembly GCA_035526975.1. Taxonomy (GTDB): domain Bacteria; phylum Pseudomonadota; class Gammaproteobacteria; order Burkholderiales; family Burkholderiaceae_C; genus Ramlibacter. The sequence goes on along the minus strand of DATLBJ010000209.1, from coordinate 14,531 downwards.
CCGCAAGTGCCGATGGCATTCGATGGGCTCGTGGACACGGTGGCGCCCGGTGGCAACACAGGCGACGCTGGATAGGTGACGAACGTGCACGTCGCTGCCGCCGCCGATGCCGCGCAAGAGGTCCCCGACACGATCGAGTACCCCGCGAACGACGTGTAGCCGGTGTCGAGTTTGAACGCGCACGTGCCGCTCTTCGACGTGGCGATTGCGCTGTCCAGGCCGGTGACGCCTGCGGTGCCCGCCCCGGTGAAGTCGGATCCGACGATGAACGCGCCCGTGAAATCGGTGGGCGAGGCCAACTTCGCGTCCTTGAAGTAAGCGCCGGGCGCGATCGCGCCCGTAAACGTGGCGCTGCCCTTGGAGCTGCTGAAATCGGCGTGCGCGAGATACGCGTCCGCGAAGTTCGTCTCCAGCAGCGTGGCGGACTGTGCGTTCGGGCAGTTCGATGCGCCCGCACCGCAGGTTGTCGCCGCCGTGCAGGCGCTGCTGCTCGAGCCGAAGAAGGAGGCCTTCGCGAAATTCGCGCGCGTGAGGTCCGCGCTCTGGAGATTGGCATTGCGCAGGAATGCGCCGTGCAGGTCCGTCGCGATCGAAGTCCCCGCGGCGTCCACCGCAGCGGGACCGAGCGAGGCCCCGCACAGGTTTGCGCCATCGAGGTTTGCCTGCGCCAGCGATGCGCTTTCAAGCAGTGACTGGTGCAGGTCCGCGCCCGCGAGGTTCGCCTTGGCCAGGTTGGCCCGGCTCAGGTTGGACACCGACAGGTTCGCGCCGTGCAGGTCGTGGTTCGACATGTCCACGCTGCCCAGGTTGCAATTGACGCACGTGTTGCCCGCGTTGTAGACCGTCTCGGCCGAGTCGATCGCGACGATCAGGGACTGCATCGCCACGTTGACGGGCTGGCATCCGGGCTGGAACACGACTTGCGACATGCCCGTGTAGCCCGCCTGCGCATACATCGTCAGCTGCGTGTCCGGGCCGACGAGCACGTACTTGCCTTGCTGGTAGCCGAGGTTGTTCACGGAATCGAACATCAGCGTCGGATTGCCAAGCTTGTCCAGCCGCGACGCGACGATGGCACCCGGCCCGCTGCAACCCGGATAGCCGAAGAACGCTGCCTGCCCCGATTGCAGATCGGACATCGCAACACCCCCGGGGCGGTAACGCACGGCGAGCGTGAAGTACTGGTGGACGACGTCCAGCGGCCCGGGATAGAAGGCCTGGCCGTCACCCGTGACGGCCAGGCCATTGGCACCCGCGTCGAAGCCACCCATCAAGGTGTTGGTGCCGTTGAACGTGAGCCAGTACAACTGGCCGGGGATATCGGGGTCGGTGTGGACCAGGTTGAACGCCTGGCCGAGCGCGGGTGAGGGCAAGCCGCGCATCACGGGTGGATTCTCGGTGCGGGGAGTGCGAAACGTATTGGCGAAGAAGTCCGACTGGTAGCCGGCCGGGTTGTTCAACCACACGCCGTTTCCCCAGTTCGGCACGCCATAGACCTGCGGTGTCCCCAAACAGGCAAGCGGCGGTCCGAGCGTGTAGTTGCCATTCGCATCCTGGCCGATCGAGAACAGGTTCATCCCCTGCAACAAGCCCGTGGCAGTCTGGGAGCCGTCGCCCCACGCGGCGTTCGTCTGCAATCCGTGCCATGCGAAGCACGGCTGCAACCACCATACGGGTGGCGAGGGGAACCAATCGCCCGACCACAAGACCTGGCTGCCGGGCCAGGCCTGCGGCGTTTCAGGGGTGTAGCCGCCCGTCGTGAGGTACCCCTGCAATCCCCCAAAACTCGCCGCGATTCCCCAGTAGTCGCTGCTGCCTGCTGCCGCATCCTGCGGTGCCGCCGCAGGGGCCCATGCGGGGCGCTGCGCCGCTGCCTTGAATCGCGTGGGCGCGCTGCTGGGACGCACGAACATCACGCGCTTTGATCCGCTGCCGCCGTACTTGTGGCGCAGCTTGTAGCTGCCTGCGGCCAGCGCCGCGTCCACGCAGCCCTGGCCGGCACGCACCGTCATCACGCGCCGGCCGGTCGAATCGTCCAGTGCGAGTTCATCGCCGCCTTCTTCCTGCGCGTCCGCGCAGAAACGGTAGGCCTTCGCTTCGAGCCGGATCGGGAACACCTGCTCGCCGCCGGGGGCTGACGAAATCACGAGCGTGTGCTTCTCGCTGGCTTCCAGTTGGGGGTTGGCCTTGAAGTCCGCCGCCGACAGCGCCTCGGCTTCCTTGGGCGTCGAGGCGTAGCTCCAGTGCCCTTGCGCGAGGGCGATGGACACCGCGTCGTACACCCGCTCGTCGATATGCAACCGCCTCACGTTCAGCGTCGCAGGCGAATCGATGCGCAGTTGCGCGAGCGGCTGCGCGGGCGTCACCACTGCGTCGATCACCGCGCCTTCGGGGGCCTGGACTTCGGTCGCCGACACCAGCTGGTAGGTGCCATCGGGCTTCAGCGTGAAGCGCACATCCGAAAACGTGTGGGTGCCCGAACGGACCAGCGGCAATTCGAACGAGCTGCCCTGCGAGAGACGCGCGGCGCTGACCGCCTGCGGCTGCGCGGCGTCCGGCGCAGCCGAACCGCCGCCGCACGATACGAGCAACATCCATATCGAAGCCAAGGCGACACGCGCCAGCGCTCTTCTGTCCATGCAATCCTCCGCCGGGGCAGACGAAAGCATTGTGACGAATGTAACCACGTGCGCAAGGGCGCCGCGCAGCGGGGTTCTAGGTAGTTACTCGAACTCCAGCAGCACCTTCATCGCCTGCGAACGGTCCGCGGCCAGCGCGAACGCGCGGCCGGCATCGCGATACGACACAGTGGCGGAGATGAGCGGCTTGAGGTCGACCCGGCCCTTGTTCATCAGGTCCACCGCCATGGCGAACTCTTCGTGAAAGCGGAACGTGCCGCGCAGGTCGAACTCCCTGGCGACGATCGCGTTGATCGGCAAATTCATTTCGCCACCCAGGCCAAGTTGCACGATGATGCCGCGCGGACGCAACACATCGAAGGCGCTGCGCAAGGCGCGCTCGTTGCCGCTGGCTTCGAACAGCACGTCGAAAGTGCCTTTGTCAGCCGCGTAAGGCGCGAGCGCGGCGGGATCGTTCGCGACGTTGATGGCGCAATCGGCGCCAACCTTCAATGCGCTGCGCAAGGGGAACTCGCCAATGTCGGTGACGACGATGTTCGAGGCTCCCGCATGGCGCGCGGCGATGACGACCAGTGCGCCGATCGGCCCGCAGCCGGTGATAAGGACGTTTTTGCCCAGGAGCGGCCCCGCGCGGCGCACGGCATGCAGCGCAACCGCGAAGGGTTCCGCCATAGCGCCTTCGCGATCGCTCACGTTGGCCGCAAGCTTGTGGGCCTGTGCGGTATCCACCACGATCTCGCGCCGGAACGCGCCTTGCACGTGCGGCGTGCGCATTGCACTGCCGTAGTAGCGCATGTCGAGGCAATGGTTCTGCAGCCCTTGCTGGCAATACCGGCACACGCCGCATGGGCGGCTCGGACTGATCGCGACGCGTTCGCCGACGATGAACCCGTGGACACCGGCGGCCACTTCCTCGATCACACCCGCGACTTCGTGGCCGAGCACCATCGGCTCCGTCACGCGGATCGTGCCGAAGCCGCCATGCTGGAAGTAATGCAGGTCGGACCCGCAGATCCCGCCGAAGCGAACCTTCACGCGCAGTTGGCCCGGGCCGACCGGGTCCGTCGGCACGTCTTCGACGCGCAGGTCTTTCGCGGCGTGGATGACGAGGGCGTCCACCGGCGTGTCTTCAGACCGACGCCGTCAGGCCGCCGTCGACGTACAGGATGTGGCCGTTGACAAAGGCAGATGCATCGCTTGCCAGGAACACGGCCGCGCCGAGCAGGTCTTGCACGTCGCCCCAGCGGCGCGACGGCGTGCGGTTCACCAGCCACGCATTGAACTCGGGGTTGTCCACCAGCGCTTGGGTGAGTTCCGTCTTGAAGTAGCCGGGCCCGATGCCGTTGACCTGGATGCCCTGCGGGCCCCAGTCCACCGCCATGCCCTTGGTGAGCATCTTCACCGCGCCCTTGCTTGCCGCGTACGGCGCCGTGCCGGGACGGGCCAGCTCGCTCATCACCGAGCAGGTGTTGATGATCTTGCCGCGTTTGCGCGGAATCATCCTGCGCGCAACCGCCTGGCCGACCATGAACACGCTGTCGACGTTGCACGCCATGATCTGGTGCCAGTCCGCTTCCTCGAACTGGTCGAGCGGTGCACGCCGCGTCATTCCTGCGTTGTTGACGAGGATGTCGATCGGGCCGACGTCCTTCTCGATTTGCTCGACAGCCCCGTGCACCGCGGCGCGGTCGGTCACGTCGAACGACACGCCGCTCGCTTGCGCGCCCTGGTCGCGCAGCTGCTTCACCGCTTTATCCAGCCGCGTCATGTCGCGTCCGTTGAGCACGACGCGCGCACCTGCGGACGCCAAGCCGCCTGCGATGGCGAAGCCGATGCCGGTGCTCGAGCCGGTGACGAGTGCGGTGCGGCCAGCCAGCGAGAATTTGTCGAGGATCGCAGCCATCAATGGTTGTCCTTCGGCACGAACGCGCCGCGCTTGCCCACGAGGAAATCGAGGTCCGCGCCCTGGTCGGCCTGCAGCACGTGATCGATATAGAGCTTCCAGTAGCCCGAGTCGAGCTTCGGCGTCGGCGGCTTCCAGTCCTTCATGCGCGCGGCGAGTTCTTCGTCGCTCACGTGCAGGTGCAACTTGCGGTTGGGCACGTCGAGCTCCACGATGTCGCCGTTGCGCACCACCGCGAGCGGCCCGCCCGCCGCCGCTTCGGGGCACGTGTGCAGCACCACGGTGCCGTACGCCGTGCCGCTCATGCGCGCATCGCTGATACGGACCATGTCGGTGATGCCTTTGCGCAGCACCTTCGGCGGCAGCGGCATGTTGCCGACCTCCGCCATGCCCGGATATCCCTTGGGGCCGCAGTTCTTCAGCACGAGAATGCAGTTCTCGTCGACGTCGAGGCTCTCGTCGTCGATGCGCTTGTGGAAATCGTCGGAGTCCTCGAACACCACCGCGCGGCCCTTGTGCACCCTCAGCTCCGGCGTGGCGGCGCTGGGCTTGATGACGGCGCCGCGCGGCGCGAGATTGCCGCGCAGCACCGCGATGCCCGCGTGTTCCTTGAACGGCGTGGCGTAGCGATGGATCACGTCCTCGTTCCAGTTCTCCGCATCCTTGATGTTCTCGCCGACGGTCTTGCCGTTCGCCGTGATTGCGCCCACGTGCAGATGACGCTCGATCTCCTTCATCACCGCCGGCAGGCCGCCCGCGTAACAGAAGTCCTCCATGAGGTGCTTGCCCGACGGTTGCAGGTTCAACAGGCACGGCATCTCGCTGCCGAGATGCTCGAAGTCCTCGACCGTGAGCTTCACGCCGATGCGTCCCGCGATCGCGATCAGGTGGATCACCGCGTTGGTCGACCCGCCGATCGCGGCCAGCGTACGGATTGCGTTCTCGAACGCCTCGCGCGTGAGGATCTGCGACAGGCGCAAGTCCTCGTGCACCATGTCCACGATGCGGCGTCCCGCGTTGCGCGCGATGACGTTGCGCCGCCCATCGACAGCGGGGTACGCCGCGTTGCCGGGCAAGCCGAGGCCCAGCGCTTCGACCATGCTCGCCATCGTCGACGCCGTGCCCATCGTCATGCAGTGGCCGTGGCTGCGATGCATGCAGCTTTCCGCTTCGAAGAAATCCTGCAGCTTGAGCGTGCCCGCGCGCACCTGCTCGCTCATGCTCCAGACGCCGGTGCCCGAGCCGAGCTCCTGGCCGCGCCACTTGCCATTGAGCATCGGCCCGCCGGACACGCCGATGGTCGGCAGGTCCACGCTCGATGCGCCCATCACGAGCGAGGGCGTGGTCTTGTCACAGCCCATCAGCAGCACCACCCCGTCGATCGGGTTGCCGCGAATCGACTCTTCGACGTCCATGCTCGCGAGGTTGCGATAGAGCATGGCCGTGGGCCTGAGCAGCGTTTCGCCCAGCGACATCACGGGAAATTCGAGCGGGAACCCGCCCGCCTCGTACACGCCGATCTTCACTTGCTCGGCGAGCGTGCGGAAATGCGAATTGCACGGCGTGAGTTCGCTGAACGTGTTGCAGATGCCGATGACGGGACGGCCGTCGAACTGGTCGTGCGGAATGCCCTTGCCCTTGAGCCAGCTGCGGTACGCGAAGCCGTCGCGGTCCTGCCGGCCGAACCATTGTTGCGAGCGGAGCTCTTTGGGTTTCTTCATCCCTACATCCTATCGTATGATGATTGAAAAAGGAGACCCGCATGACCGACGTGCTGCTCGCGCCGAAACTCTCCCCGCTCTACGTTCCCCAGGTCGAGGCCGAATTCACGCCGCACCGCGAAATCACGGCGGACAACGCGTTGAAGATCCGCGGCGTGGCTTGCGGCGGCGAGTCGAAAGTTCCCGGCGAGCAGATCGCGCAGCTGCCCGCGCTCGAGATCATTTCGGTGATGGGCGTGGGCTACGACGGTGTCGACGTCCAGGCTGCGAAGGCGCGGGGCATCATGGTCACGCATACCCCCGATGTGCTCAACGACGACGTGGCCGATGTCGCCATCGGTCTCATGCTCTGCACGTCTCGGCAGTTCCCGCAGGCCGACCGTTTCATCCGCGACGGCAAGTGGACGCAAGGCGCGATGCCGCTGCAGCGCAAGATGTCGGGCGCGCGGCTCGGGCTCGTCGGGATCGGCCGCATCGGGCAGGCGATCGCCAGGCGTGCACTCGGCTTCGGCATGTCGGTCGCGTACACCGCACGTTCCGCGAGAGCCGAGCTGCCATACAAGTTCCATGCGGACGTGCGCGACCTCGCGCGCGAGAGCGACTTCCTCGTGGTGATCACGCCCGGCGGCGCGGGAACGCGCAGGATGATCAACGCCGAAGTGCTGCAAGCGCTCGGCAAGAAGGGCATCCTCGTCAACGTGGCGCGGGGATCCGTCGTCGATGAACCCGCGCTGATCGAGGCACTGCAGAAGGGCACGATCGGCGGCGCGGGCCTGGACGTTTTCGAGAACGAACCGAACGTGCCGCAAGCCCTGCGCGACATGCCGCACGTGGTGCTCACGCCGCATGTGGGCAGCGCGACGACGCAGACGCGCAAGGCGATGGCCGACCTGGCCATGGACAACCTGCGCGCGCACTTCGCGGGCAAGCCCGTGAAAACGCCGGTGCCTGAATGTCGCACGTGAACTGCCACGGGTAAACCCTCGCGGGCCCGTTTTCGCAATCATCATACGATAGGACTTTTGGGCGACCCAAGGAGACATTGCCAATGAACCTGCAAAGAAGAACCGCGCTCGCGCTCGCCGCGCTGGGCCTCGTCGCCGCCACCGGCGTGGCGCGTGCGGACGAGACGCTCACCGTGTTCTGGACGAAGGGCTTCTACAAGTCGGAAGACGACGCGCTGTTCGCGGCGATCAAGAAGTTCGAAGCCAAGCACAAGGGCGTGAAGGTCGAACTGTCGCAGTACCCGATCCAGGACACGATCCCCAAGACGGTGGCCGCGCTCGATTCCGGCAGCCCGCCCGACGTGGCGTACTCCGACGTGTACGACTTCCAGGTCACGGCCAAGTGGGCGTTCGACGGCAAGCTCGAAGACATCTCCAGCGTGATCGACCCGCTGCGCGCCAAGTTCGAGGCGCATGCGCTGTCGACCACGTTCCTCTACAACGACGTGGAGAAGAAGCGCGCCTATTACGCGTTCCCGATCAAGCAGCAGACCATGCACATCCAGTACTGGAAGGACATGCTGGCCGAGTCGGGCTTCAAGGAAAGCGACATCCCGAAGGACTGGAAGGGCTACTGGAACTTCTGGTGCGAGAAGGTCCAGCCGGCCTATCGCCAGAAGACCGGTTCGCGCGGTTACGCCACAGGCTTCCCGATGGGCGTGGATTCGAGCGACACCTTCTATTCGTTCCTCACGTTCATGGACGCCTACAACGTCAAGCTCGTGAGCGACGCGGGCAAGCTGCTGGTGGACGACCCCAACGTGCGGCAGGGCCTGATCAACGCCATGACCGACTACACCATGCCGTACACGAAGAACTGCACGCCGCCGTCTTCGACGACATGGAAGGACCCGGACAACAACAACGCCTTCCACAACCGCACGATCATCCTGACGCACAACGCGACGATCTCGATCGCCGCGAAGTGGCTGGACGACATGAACAACACGACGCTGTCCGAAGCGCAGCGCGCGCAGGCCAAGAAGAACTACGAGCAGAACATCGCCACCTCCGGCTTCCCGAACAAGCCCGACGGCAGCAAGATGGTCTATCGCGCGGCCGTGAAGACGGGCGTGATCTTCAAGGATGCGAAGCACAAGGCGCTGGCCAAGACCTTCGTCGCGTTCATGCTCGATGAAGCCAACCTGCAGCCGTACGTCGAGGGATCGCTGGGCCGCTGGTTCCCGGTGCAGAAGGCTTCGCAGCAAGCCGCGTTCTGGAAGTCGGACCCGCACCGCCTGGCCGTCTACAACCAGTTCATGAACGGCACCACGCCTTTCGAGTTCACGAAGAACTACAAGTTCACCGTCCTGAACAACGAGAACGTGTGGGGCAAGGCGATGAACCGCATCGTCAGCGAGAAGGTGCCGGTGGACAAGGCGGTCGACGAAATGATCGCGCGCATCAAGCAGGTGGCGGGCTCGTAATCGGCGCTTCATGAGCGCGACACTGCCGGTCGATCACGCGGCGCTGCCTGCGCGGCGCCGCGCCACCACCTCGTTCGAGTTCTGGGGGCGCGTGCTCATCGTGCCGTACCTCGTCGTGTTCGTCGTGTTCGTGCTGTATCCGGTGGGGTACGGCCTGTGGCTTGCGCGCCATCCCGAAAGCTATGTCGCGCTGGCCAACGACCCGATCTTCTTTCGCACCGCAGTCAACACGCTGATCTTCCTTGTCGTCGCGATCAACATCAAGATGGTCATCGCGCTGGTGCTCTCGGGCTTCTTCGTGCACGAACGCTGGTGGATCAAGATCCTGTCGGTGCTGTTCATCCTGCCGTGGGCGGTGCCGTCGATCCCCACGATCCTCTCGGTGCGCTTCATGCTCAACCCCGAGTGGGGCGTGATCAACAGCACGATCTTCCGGCTCACGGGCGCCGATGGGCCGAACTGGCTCAATGACCCGGCGCTCGCGCTGACGTTCTCGATGGTCATGCACGTGTGGAAGTCGCTGCCGTTCTGGACGCTGATCCTCGTCGCCGGCCGCCTCGCAATCCCGCAGGAGCAATACGAAGCCGCATCGGTCGACGGCGCGACGGGCTGGCAGAAATTCCGTTTCATCACGTGGCCGTCGATGCGCGGGCTGTACCTCACGTCGACCATCCTGTCGATGATCTGGACGCTGGGCGATTTCAACAGCGTCTACCTGCTGACCGGCGGCGGCCCCGCGGACCTCACGCACGTGCTCGCCACGCTCGGCATCCGCTACCTGCGGCTCGACCAGGTCGACCTTGCGATGGCCTCCATCGTCGTCGCGCTGCCGTTCGTGCTGCCGCTGGTGTACTTCATGATGAAGAGGCTGTCCAAGTGAAGCTTCACAAGGCGATCAACGAAGCGAAGTTGATCCTCATCGGCATTCCCGTGTTCCTGTGGACGATGATCCCGGTGTATCACCTGTTCGTGCTGTCGATCTCGCCGCGCGAGTCGGTGACCGCAGGCAAGATCTGGCCCGACCATCCAACGCTGCACAACTTCGGCGTGGTGTTCCGGCAGGAGCACTTCTACCTCGTGCACTTCTGGGTGCAGCTGGGCAACTCGCTGATCATCGCGCTGACGGTGGGCATCCTCACGTTGTTCATCGCGACGTGCGCGGCGTTTTCGATCAGCCGGCTGAAGGTCAGGGGCGGGCGCACGGTGATGAACCTCGCCCTGTTCACGTATTTCATTCCCGCGGCCTTCCTCGCCGTGCCGATGTACAAGGCGATGGGCAGCTACGGCTTGCTGAACAACCAGTGGGCCCTGATCCTTGCGATGGTGACGATCGCGTCGCCGTATTGCATCTGGGTGCTCAAGCAGGCGAGCGACCGCCTGCCATGGGAGCTGGACGAGGCCGCGCGCATGGACGGCGCGACGCCGATGCAACTGATGCGCCTGGTCTACCTGCCGCTGATGGTGCCGTCGCTCGTCGCCGTCGGCACGTATGCGCTTTTGCTGGCGTGGAACGAGTACCTCTACGCTTTCCTCCTGCTGTCGCGAGACGAGGACATGACCCTCGGCGTCGCGCTCGGCCACTTCCTTTCGTCGGACGATTCGCCGTGGGAGCTGCTCATGACCACGGGCTTCATCTACGCGTTGCCGCCGGCGGCAATCTATTACGCGTTCAAGCGCTACATGGTCGGCGGCATCACCGCCGGCGCGGTGAAAAGCTAAACATGGCCACAGTCTCGTTCCGCCAGGTTCAGAAGTCCTTCGCCAAGACGAAGGTCATCCACGGCATCAGCTTCGACATCACCGACGGCGAGTTCGTCGTGCTCGTGGGCCCTTCGGGCTGCGGCAAGTCGACGCTGCTGCGCATGCTCGCGGGCCTGGAGGAAATCTCGGACGGCGAGATCGCCATCGACAACAAGGTCGTGAACGACCTCGAGTCGAAGGACCGCGACATCGCGATGGTGTTCCAGAGCTACGCCCTGTACCCGCACATGACCGTGCGCGACAACATGGGCTTCAGCCTGAAGCTGCGCCGCGCGGACGACAAGGTCACGGGCGAGCGCGTGGCCAATGCGGCGCGCATCCTCAACCTCGATGCGCTGCTCGACCGCTTCCCGAAGGAGCTGTCGGGCGGGCAACGCCAGCGCGTGGCGATGGGCCGTGCGATCGTGCGCGACCCCAAGGTGTTCCTCTTCGACGAGCCGCTGTCCAACCTCGACGCCAAGCTGCGAGTGGCGATGCGCGCCGAGATCAAGGCCTTGCACCAGCGGCTGAAGACGACGACCGTCTACGTCACGCACGACCAGATCGAGGCGATGACGATGGCCGACCGCATCGTGGTGATGCACGACGGCATCATCGAGCAGATCGGCACGCCGCTCGAATTGTTCGACCATCCCGGCAACCTGTTCGTCGCGCAGTTCATCGGTTCTCCCGCGATGAACATCCTGCAAGGCACGCTGCGCATGGGCGCAGGCCGGGCGTTCGTCGAAGCCGAGGGTGCGCAGTGGCCGGTGTCGCCGGGTGTGGGCGCGACCGATGGGCAGGCAGTGCACTACGGCATCCGTCCGACGAACGTGCGCGTGGCCCCATCCGGCGAAGGCATTCCTGCGAAGGTGATCGTCGTCGAGCCAACCGGCGCGGAAACGGAACTGCTCCTGCAAGTGGGCAACGCGCAACTCGTCGTCGTCGTGCATGGCCGCACCAGGGCGGAGCCCGACGACACGGTGATCCTGTCGATCGATCCTGCCACCAGCCACCTGTTCGACAGCGCGAGCGGCCTGCGGATCGAGACCCCTGCGCTGCAATGATCAAGAACGTCCACGGCAATACGCTCGACCTGCTCGGCGAGCGCATCGTCAGTGGTGAATGGTCCCCCGGTGATGCGATCCCGCCCGAGCCGATGCTCGGCGAGGAGCTGCGCGTCAGCCGCACCGTCGTGCGCGAAGCCGTGAAGTCGCTCGTGGCGAAGGGCCTCATCACCACCGGCCCGAAGGTGGGCACGCGCGTGCAGCCGTCAGAGCAGTGGAACTGGTTCGACCCCGACGTGATTCGCTGGCAATCGAGTTCCGGGCTCACGCGCGAGTTCCTGCGCGACCTGCAGGACTTGCGGCGCGTACTCGAGCCTGCGGCGGTGCGCCTTGCCGCGCAGCGCGCGACGGCGAAGGACGTGCGCGAGATCGAGGAAGCGTACGAAGGCATGCGCCGCGCGATCGAAGAGGGCGGCGACTACGTCACCTACGACTTGCGTTTTCACCAGGGCCTGCTGCGTGCGTGCCGCAATCGCATGATCGCGCAAATGAGCAAGGCGCTCGGGGCGTTGCTGCGAACGAGCTTCGAGATTTCGACGGTGAAGAAGGGCGGCCCGGCTGATTCGCTCCCGCTGCATCGCGCCGTCCTCGATGCGGTGATCGCGCACGACCCCGTGCGCGCGGAGAAGGCCATCCGCCTGTTGATCGACAGCGCCGCCAACGACATCGAGCAGGTGCTGGCCGGACGCAAGCGCCTGCCACGCGTCGACACGCCGCCTGCGCTCCTTACAGCCTCGTAATCCCTAGTAGAACGGACGCAACAGCCGAAGTCCGGCGTTACATCCGCTCGATAGAATCCCCCCGGCGATGGGTGCCAGCACGGTGCGCACCTGTCCTGGAGGAGATGTCGTTGTCAACACCTGCCGTGCCAGCTGCACGTGCGCTGCATCCCGCGGCGTTCGAAGAACCCGAGCATTGGCTCGGCGCCAGTGAATTGCTGGACTTGGGCGATGCGAAGTTGCGCCTTCGCGCCCGTTCCCTCACGCAACTCGCGAAGAACGAACGCGAGAAGGCGCTCGCCATCTACGGCTTCGTCAAGCGCGTGCCGTTCGCCAAGCCCTTCAAATTCCGCCTGCGCTCGCCGCGCCAGGTGCTCGATGCGGGTTGCGGAGACGCACTCGACAAGATCGGCCTGTTGCTTGCCCTGCTGCGCATCGTCGAAATTCCCGCGCGCATCCGCTACATGGAGCTGCCGGGCCAGATGCTGCGTGGCCTGATCTCGCACATGTCGATCGCCGCGCGCCCCGTCGCGGAGATCTACATCGGCGGCAAGTGGCTCGCGACCGATACGTACATCTTCGACGCCGCGTACATGGCCGCTGCGCGCCAGCGCCTCGGTGAAGAGGGCTGGGAGTGCGGCTACGGCATCCATCGCGAAGGCGCCTCGATCTGGAACGGAATCGATGATGCTTTCCTCGTCGGCACGGACATCGCCCGGAAGAATCTCTCCGTGGGGCACGAAGCGCTGTTCGAAGACCCCGCGCAGTTCGCGCAGAGCGACGCCTTCAAGGCCGTGCATCCCACGGTGGCCAGCACCGTGCACTGGAACGTGATGGTGCCCGCCATGGGCAAGGTGATTCGCGAGCTGCGCGAAGAAGCCGTGAGCGGCGCACCGGCGCCGCGGCGAACGTCGTCCTGATCCCGTTGTCATTGCGGGCTTGGCCCGCAATGACAAGTCAGTAGTCCTGCAACTCGCCCGAAGGCATCACGCGGCGGCCCTTCGACGACGGCACTGCATCGAGCAATGCGCGGGCCACGCTTGCCGCCGGGATCGAGCGGTAATTCGCCGGGATGAGCCATCCCAGCTTGTTCGATATCTTCAAGGCCAGTTCTTCGCCGCCGCGCGTCGGTTGCCCGACCTTCGTGCGATCGCCGGCCAGCATCGAGGGCCGCGCGATGACGAGAGTGTCGAATCCGAGTGCGGCCAACGCGTTTTCCATCTCGCCTTTGACGCGGCTGTAGAACACGCCCGATTTCGCATTCGCGCCCATCGCACTCACGACGCCGAGTTTCTTCGCACCGGCGGATTTCGCGGCGGACGCCACGTTCACGACCGAATCGAAATCGACCGCGCGAAATGCATCCTGGCTGCCGGCAACCTTGATCGTGGTGCCGAGCGCGATGTAGCACTCGTCCACGTGCGGCAACGCGCCGACCGTCGGGAGGTCGACGCGCTGGAATTGAAGCTTCGGATGGGATTCGGCCGGCGCGCGCCGGCCGATGACGACGATGTTCGACACGCTCTCGTCGGCGAGCAGGCTTTGCAGGAGCTCGCGGCCGACGAGGCCCGTGGCCCCTGCGACTGCGACGGATCGACTTGCGGCACCGTTCATGGTGCGCGCATCGTACGCCGGATCAGCGCGTGCCGAAACGGGAGCGCTGGCCCGAGTTGCCGCCGCGATTGCGATTGCCGCCGCCACCGCCGCTGCGTTTGCCCGCGCCCATGCTGTCGATGCTGGTGCGTGTCGGGTCGGGCTGGCCGTTGCCGTTCACGCGCTTGACGCCCGTCATGTCGCGGCGGCTGGGCAGGTTGGTGCGCAGCGGATCGATATTCGACGGGATGCGGTCGTCGTCGCGATCGTCGCGCCGGTCATCGCGCTCCGGGTCATCACGCATGTTGTGCGGGTCTGCCATCTGCGGGTCGCGACGCGGCGCCTGCTGTTGGCGCTGCTGCTGCTGGCCATTGCCGGTGCGGTTGCCATTGGCGTTGCGATTGCCGTTGCGGTTGCCATTGGCATTGCCGTTGCGCGGCTTCGCTTGTTGCTGCGCAGGGCGCGATTCCTTCTTCGCCCCGCGATCGCCTTGCTCCGCCTTGTTCTCGCGGATGCGGTCCATCATTTCGCGGCGCGCCGCCTTCGCGGCGGCAGCCATCACTTCGCGGCTCGGGGGCTTGCCCGCACCGCCCCAGATGGTCTGGCGGCCCATTGCGATCGGTTCGGCCCGCTCGCCGGCTTCGGGAGCGAAACCTTCGATCACCTTCACCGGAATGTTCTGCTTGGTGAAGCGCGCGATCTCCTCCATGAAGCCTTC
>DATLBJ010000208.1:0-2007 GCA_035526975.1 Ramlibacter sp. | reverse complement strand
GGTACCTGGTAATCGACGCTCATCATCAGCGGCGCCACAGATGACGCGTGGCCGCGGCGCATGTACGTTTGCATCGGCATCGCTTCGAGCTCGGGCACGTCGCGCATCGCGCCGTCGATGACCATGCCAGCGCCGCCTCTCGCGAGAAACCGCAGCGTCGTCACGGCGCCAGAGACGCCGGCGCGCGTTTCGCCACCGGCGTCGAAGACGAGCACGTCGCCCGGCTGCGCTTCCTCGGCGGACTTGTAGTTGAGCTGCGGCCCAGCCGCGTACACCTTATCGCGCACGTCCTTCCGGTTCGGGAGATAGCGCATCGTTCTCGCGCGACCGACCATGCGAGTGTTCGGCTTCAGCGGCGACAGCTCGTTGATGAAGTTCTGCGGATAGCCTTCGGCGGTCACCAGCGACCATGCCGCCTCCAGTCCCATCCGCATCAGCTTGTCGAAGAGAACGCGGTCCGCCGCGGATAGCCGCTCCACGATGTACGCGGCCATCTGCCGCTCGACCGGCTTAATTGTCAGTGTCGCCTTTTGGGCAGCGAGCGCCGCGCCCGCAGCCAGCAAGACCAGAAATGTCGCCGTGATCCGCATGATCATTTTCTCCTCGTGTCCACGTCGGGAGGAAGGTGTCAAGATACACTCTTCCCGGAGGTTTTGTATGCGGTTGTTTGTGATGGGTGTCGTGCTGTCTGCCGTTGGCTCGGCCTCGGCGGCCGCGCAAGGTCTGATCGCGCAGAAGGCGCTCTCCTATGAAATGGCGCAGGCAATTGTGCAGGGCACCGTCGAGCGCTGCCGCGCTGACGGCTTCAGCGTCAGCGTGTCGGTGATCGATGCGAGCGGGCTCCTGAAAGCGTTCGTGCGCGATGACGGCATCAACGGCCCGCACACGATCGATCTCAGCCGCCGCAAGGCCTACACGGCGCTCACGTTTGCGTCGCGTTGGGCGACATCGCTCGAGGCTGCCAAGGCGTGGGGCCACGCGCTGGGGTCGCCGATGCCGAATGTGGAGGGCACAACAGGATTGGGCGGCGGCGTGCCGATTAAAGTGGGCGATGTCCCGATAGGCGCCGTCGGTGTCAGTGGAGCCGTGGGCGGCGACAAAGATGAAAACTGCGCGAAGGCGGGCATCGCGAAAATCGCGCACCTGTTGAAATGATGAGTTCAACGCCGGGACGCCGGTGCGCCGAATCGGATGGGAATTCTTACGAAAAGAATTCTCCGCGTTGCCGGCGCCACGGCGCCTCGGCGTTGTAGAGGGACCCGTAGCGCAGGACTTTAGTCCTGCCTGCCAAGGAGCATCAGATGCGTATTGCGGTTGGGATGACGACATTCATATTCTTCGTAGCGACTGTTGGTGCCCAGGGCACTTACAAGCTCGTCGAGTGGCCGGCGCCCGCGACGAGCGCCGCGGGTTTTGCGGCGCCGTGGAATTTGATTCAGGCATCGAGCGTGGCAATCGGGCCGAAGGGCACCGTCCTCGTGTTTCATCGCGGCGCTCATCCGGTTCTCGAGTTCGACAGCAGCGGGAAGTTCATCCGCTCGTGGGGCGACGGGCTCATCAGTGAAGGCAAAGTGGCTGGCATCCCGAAGGAGAACTGGTCGGCCGATCGGTCGCACTACTCGGCCGTCTACGGGCCCGCCGGTTGCACAGCGTGCGGCGCGCACTCGATTCGCGTCGATCCGCAGGGCAATATCTGGATCGTCGATGCCGCCGCGCACGTTCTGTACAAGATGACCGTCGACGGCAAGGAGATCATGCGGCTCGGCACGAAGGGCACGTCGGGCGCGACGCACTCAACCTTTAATCTGCCGACCGACATCGCCTTCGCTGCGAATGGCGACCTTTACGTCACCGACGGCTACGGCGGCAACCGTGTCGTGAAATTCTCGCGAGACGGCAAGTACCTGCTCGAGTGGGGCACGCGCGGCACCGGTCCCGGCCAGTTCGGCCTGCCGCACAACGTCGTCATCGACACGCAGGGGCAGGTCTACGTAAGCGATCGTGACA
>DATLBJ010000207.1:0-11210 GCA_035526975.1 Ramlibacter sp. | reverse complement strand
ACGTGATCTTCACGAACGTCGCGCTGACGGACGACGGCGACGTCTGGTGGGAAGGCATGGGCCCGGCGCCCGCCCACGCGATCGACTGGCAAGGCAACGAGTGGTCGCCTGAGATCGCCCGCGAAACCGGCGCGAAGGCCGCGCACCCCAATGCCCGCTTCACGGTGGCTGCGCTCAACAACCCCGCGCTCGACCCGGCCTGGGACGACGCGGGCGGCGTGCCGATCGATGCGTTCATCTTCGGTGGCCGCCGCTCCACCACGGTGCCGCTGGTGACCGAAGCGAACGACTGGGTCGAAGGCGTCTACATGGCCGCCACCATGGGCTCCGAGACCACCGCGGCCATCGTCGGCCAGGTCGGCGTGGTGCGCCGCGATCCCTTCGCCATGCTGCCGTTCACCGGCTACAACATGAGCGACTACTTCCAGCACTGGCTGTCGCTCGGCCGCAAGCTGCAGGCGTCGGGCGCGAAACTGCCGAAGATCTACACCACCAACTGGTTCCGCAAGGATGCCGAAGGCAAGTTCGTGTGGCCCGGCTACGGCGAGAACATGCGCGTGCTCAAGTGGATCATCGACCGCATCGAAGGCCAGGCGCAGGGCGACCGGCATGCATTCGGCGTGAGTCCCGCTTACGAGGAGTTGAACTGGGAGGGCCTGCCGTTCACTCGGGAACAGTTCGCGCAGGTGATCGGCACCGACCGCGCCGCGTGGGACAAGGAGCTGCAGCTGCACCAGGACCTGTTCCAGCAACTCGAGCATCGGCTGCCGGCGGAACTGAAGGCGACCAAGGCCGCCATCCAGCAGCGCATGCACGCGGCATGACGCCATTGCGCTCGCAATGAAGAAAGGGCCACCGCGCGGTGGCCCTTTCTTCTTCTTGTTATCCGGTTGTCAGCGCGCGTGGCGCTGCGTGGCAAGCTTGAGGCGGCGCTCGCGGCGCCGCAGCGCACGCTCCCGCGACCACCGATCGAGCGCGCGATGCAGTGGCTGGGGCAGTGCTTGCAGCACCGCGAGGACCCAGCGGGTCAGGGCAAAAGCGCCCATCGCGATCAGTAGTACGCCTTGACGTCGCGCATCGCCGCCGCACTCATCGCCCGGCTGATGTCGGCCATGATGCGCGCGTCCTGCAGCGCGGCTTGCCAGAACTGTTCGTCATGACGCTTCTGCACCTGGCGCGCCTTCCACTCGCGATAGCTTGTGCGCAGCGCGGCAGCGGTACTGCGCGCGGGCGCGGCGAACAGCGCGAGCGCGGCGAACGCGACCGTCCACAGGACGATCCACGCGGCGAGCAGGTGCCCCTCGGTCCAGGTGTCGACCACCTGGTTCGCGACGACGAGCAAGGCCGAAACGATGGCCGCGAGCAGCAGGCTCGCAGTGGCGCGGGTGCCATCGAAGCCGCGGGCGGCGCGCTTGGCGCCCTCGATCGCGCGCGCAGCGCGTTCCACGCCGGGGTGCTGCGCGGGGTAATGGACATGGACAAAACTCGTGGTCATCTCTTTCTCCTTGTGAGAGCGGCGCGCCATTGCGCCTGTTGGAATACTAGGGTTTATCCTGATATATTTCCAATTTAGATTAGTGATTACAACTATTCACGAGGCGTATGAGACCTTCGACCTTTCGCACCCTCGACCTGAACCTGCTGCGCGTGTTCGACCAGGTGATGGCCGAGCGCAACCTCACGAGGGCGGCGCGCAACCTGTCGATGACCCAGCCCGCCGTCAGCAACGCGCTCAACCGCCTGCGCGATGCGTTGGGCGACAAGCTCGTGGCGCGCAGCGGCTACGGCGTCGAGCCAACTCCGCGCGCGCTTGCGCTCTGGCCCGCGGTGTCCGATGCGTTGAGGCAGCTCGAGGTTTCGATCACGCCCGGCGACTTCGTTGCGGCGCAGGCCAAGAACACCTTCGTGCTGGCCATGGCGGACGCGACCGGCGCCGAACTGATGCCCGGCATGGTGGAGATCATCGAGCGCGATGCGCCGGGCGTATCGGTCCGCGTGCTGCCGCTGGCGACGCGCGACCCGCGGCGCTTGCTCGACGAAGGCCAGGTCGACCTTGCGGTGGGATTTTTTCCCGCGGTGCTGGCCGACCTGACGGCGCAGGCGCAGCAAGGCGGGATGGCGGCATTCGACTACCAGCGCCTGTACGCGGGCCGCTATGTGTGCGTGATGCGCCAGGGGCATCCGCTGGCGCGCGGGCCCTTCACGCTCAAACGCTATTGCGCGGCCCATCACCTGCTCGTGAGTTTCTCGGGCCGGCCGTTCGGTTTCGTGGACGAGGCCCTCGCCTCGCTGGGCCTCAAGCGCCGCGTCGTGCTTACCGTCAACCAGTTCTTCACGGCCGGCCGGGTGGTGTCGACGTCGGACCTGCTCACCGTGCTGCCGAGCCACTTCGTGCGGGTGACCGGGATCGAAGACCAGCTCGTGCTGCGCGAATTGCCGTTCGACCTGCCGCCGGTTCACGTCGACGCGCTGTGGCACCGGCAGCAAGGGCAGCGCAGCGACCATGCCTGGCTGCGCCTCGCAGTCGCGGCGTCGGCGCAGAAGGCGTTCGGCCCGCAGTCCTGAAGCACGCTGGCGAGTTCATTGGTAATACATCCGACAGGCAATTGAGTCGAAGCGGCTATGCTTTGGGGATGAGCTCAGCGACCACCGTAGCCACCACGCCGCCAGGAGAATGGCTCGCGCAGATGGCGCAGGTGATCGACGAGATCCTGTGGGTGTGCGATGCGCGCAGCGGCCGCATCGTGTTCGCGAACCCCGCATTCGAGCGCTTTTGGGGCCCGGACGCCGCGCGCGACGACGCGAAAACCGATTCCCTGCTCGCCTTCGTGGCGGCAGACGACCGCGAGCGCATGCAGCGCGCGCGCGATGGCGTGCTCGATTCCCCGTACACCGAGGAATACCAGGTGCAGTTGCCTGCGACGGGCGGCCGTCCGGGCCGCACGGCGCGGTTGCGCGAAAAGGCGTTCCGCACCCGCGCGGCCAGTGGCGAGGACTGGGTCACGCACATTGCGCACGACATCTCGTGGCAGTTCGACACAACGGCGCAATTGCGCGCGGAGATCTCGCGGCGCGCCGACGCCGAGCGCAACCTGGGCGAAGCGACGCAGCGCCTCGAGATGCTGATCGCCACGGCGAACGACGCCGTGATCTCCATCGACCCGGACAACCGCATCCTGGACTGGAACAACGCGGCCGAGCGCATGTTCGGCTGGCGCCGCCGCGAGGCGCTGGGCCTCGACCTGCCGGAACTGATCATCCCGCCGGCGCATCGGCGGCAGCATCGCGCCGGATTGCAGAAGTACCTGAGCGACGGCACCGCGAAGATCTTCAACCGCCGCATCGAGGCGACTGCCTTGCGGCGCAACGGCGAGGAGTTCGACGTGGAGCTGTCGATCTGGCCGGTGCGCACCGAGCAGGGCAGCACGTTCAGCTCGTTCATCCGCGACATCTCGCGGCGCAAGGCCGCCGAGCGTGCGCTGGCCGAATCGGAAGCCAAGTACCGCAAGGTCGTGGAGAACGTGAACGAGGGCATCCTCGTCACGGCCAACGGCCGCATCCTGTATTCGAACCCCAAGGCGTTGGCGCTCACCGGCCTCGATGAACAAACCGCGACGTCGCGCCCCTTCATCGAGTTCATCCACGCCGACGACCGCGAGCGTGTCATCACCAACCACATGCGGCGGCTGCGCGGCGAGCAGGTCGAGAACCACTACCAGTTCCGCGTGATCCACCGCAGCGGTGAAATGCGCTGGCTCGAAATCAGCGCGGTGGTGTTCGAGTGGCAGAACGCGCCGGCCACGCTCAACTTCCTGAGCGACGTGACCGAGCGGCGCCAGATCGAGGATGACATGCGCAACGCGCTGGCCCGCGAGCGCGAACTCTCGGAGCTGAAGTCGCGTTTTGTCGCGGTCACGTCGCACGAGTTCCGCACACCGCTGGCGGCGATCCTGTCGTCGGTCGAATTGCTCGACGACTATGGCGCCCGTTTGCCGGACGACGAGCGGCGCGAGATCGTCGGCCTGGTCAAGAACGCGGTCGTGCGCATGAACAAGATGGTCGACCAGGTTTTGCTCACCAGCCGCATAGAGTCGGGCAAGTTCGCCTTCGAGCCGCAAGCGCGCAGCATCCCGGACCTGCTGGTGCAGGTGGCCTCCGAGATGGACCCGGCGCACGCGCAGTCCGCGCGCATCGCCGTGCGCTGCGACGGCATCGACCAGCTGCGCCTGGTCGACTCGAAGCTATTGAGCCACGTGCTGGTGAACCTGCTCGGCAACGCGCTGAAGTACTCCGCCCCGGACACGGCGGTGGAGTGCACGGCCACGGCCGAGGGCGACCGCCTGCGTTTCGCGGTGTGCGACAAGGGCATCGGCATTCCCGCAGCGGACCTGCCGCGCCTGTTCGAGAGCTTCCATCGCGGCACCAACGTCGGCAACATCCAGGGAACGGGCATCGGGCTGCACATCGTCAAGGAATGCGTGCAGTTGCATCGGGGGACGATTGCAGTGCACAGCGTCGTCGGGCACGGCGCAAGCTTCCATGTCGACGTGCACGCTCCGCTTGCTCGATGACCGGGCATGGCGCGCATCCGCATCGACAGCGCGCTGTGCGCGGATGAGCCATCTCACCCGCACAATCGCGCGGGTGAAGATCCAGTTGATGTCGGACCTGCACCTGGAGAGCAATCCAGGGTTCCAGCCCAAGCCCGCCCCGGGCGCCGGGCTGCTCGTGCTCGCCGGCGACATCGGCTCCTACCAGCGCGGCACCCGCCTGGCGGAGCCCGACTTCGGCCTCGCCCGGTTCTCGCCGCGCCACGGCTGGCCGCAGACCGTGCTGTACGTGCCGGGCAACCACGAGTACGACAACCTCGATTTCGACGAGACCCACGAGCGACTGCGCGAGGCGTGCGAGCGCCTGGGCATCACCTGGCTCGAACGCGACGTGCTCGTCACCGGCGGCGTGCGCTTCATCGGCACCACGCTGTGGGCCGACTTCGACGCCCTCATCTCCGAAGAAGACCGCGCGGCGCCGGCGAGAGTCGAGCGCAAACGCAACAAGGCCTACCGCGCCGCCAACTTTTATCTCCAGAAAACGCTCACGACACGCAACGGACAGCCGTGGCTCGCCGACGGATGGCGTGAACAGGCACTCGTATGCGAAGCGTGGCTGCGCGAACAACTGGCGGCGCCGTTCGACGGCGTGACGGCCGTCGTCACGCACTTCGCACCGAGTTTGCGCAGCGTCGATCCGCGCTACGGCTTCACTCCCGGCACCGCGGGCTTTTGCAACTCGATGGATGAGTTGCTTTCGCGCGCACAGTGGTGGTTTCATGGCCACCTGCATTGCCAGCACGACTACGTCGAGCACGGCTGCCGCGTGATCGCCAACACGCTCGGCTACGCGGCCAAGGGAGAACAAGCCGGATTCCGTGAAGAACTGGTGATCGATTTGACTGAATGAATCGATACCGGCGCGTATCTTGCGTGCGGTGTCGAACACAAGCGTTACGTCCGCCAACATCTCCGCCGGGGTCTTTACACACCCGACGTGTGCACCGGAAGTGCGTGTGGAACACTGCAGATGCGCATGGAGGCCGTGATGAAAAGAACAATCTTGACGCCCACCTTCGCCTGGCTCGCCGCGGCCGGCGTTGCACTTGCGCTCGCCCTGGCGGGGCCCGACGAATCGAACGTGATGGGCCGCCTGCCTTCGTTCACCGCAAAGCGCCTCGACCAGCAGTCGCTCGTGTTGCCCGGCCAGCTGCAGGCCGAGCGCACGCTGGCGCTCGTCGCGTACACGCGCCACCAGCGCGAAGAAGTCCAAAGCTGGATCCAGGGCCTGGACCTGCAGGCGAATTCGCCGATCCCGTGGTTCCGCCTTTCCGTCGTCAACGACCCGGGCAGTGACGTCGCGCGCAGCGAGGTCGAAAAGAAGATCCTCGCGCGCTATCCCAACGCATCCGAACGCGCGCGCCTCGTGCCGGTGTTCACCAATCGCGAAGCGTTCGCGCGTGCCGCGGGCACGTCGAGCATCGACCATGCCGCCGTGCTCGTGATCGATCGCGACGGACATGTGCTCGCGCGGGCCGAAGGTCCTTACGATGCAGCGAAGGCGCAGGCGCTGCGCGAAACGCTGCTCGGCCGCCAGGACTAGGCGCCTTTCAGCGCGGTGCGCGCGGCGGCCCCCAGCGCCGCGGTCAGGGCATCGAGCACCTCGCTCTGCAAATTCCAGCAATGCCAGTACAGCTGCACGGCCACCGTGTGGCCCCCGGCGACGTCGACCAGCCGGCCCTGTTCCATCAAGCCGCGCACCAGCAACTCGGGCACGACGCTCACGCCCCAGCCTGAAAGCACGGCACGCACCTGGCCTTCGGAACTGGGCACGAACAGCCGGTTGACCGACACGCGCTTCAGGCCGAACGCCTTCGCCACGAAGTCCGCCTGCATGTCGTCCTTGCGGTTGAAGGCGATGAAGGTCGTGTCGCGGAAGTTGTGCGCGCCGAGACCCTGCGGCAAGTACTCGCGCGCGTAGGCCGGCTGCGCGATGGCCACGTAATGCATGGCCCCGAGGGGCACCACCTTGCAGCCCCGCAGCGCCTGCTTGTGCGTCGTCACGCACCCGAGCACCTGGCCTTCGCGCAGCCACTCCTGCGTGAAGTCCTGGTCGTCCGCGATGATCTCCATCGGCAGCTTCTCGCAGGCGAGTTGCGTCAGCGCCGGCAAGGCCCAGGTCGCGATGCTGTCGGCGTTGATCGCGATCGCGACGCGCTCTTCTTCGCGCAGCCCGCCCGCCGAGCTCGGCGCGAGCTCCTTGAGTTCGTGATCGAGGTCGGCGCGCAGCAGGCGCAGTTGCTTGGTGTGTTTGAGCAGCAGCTGGCCGGCCGGGGTCGGGCGCAAGGGCCGGCTGCGCACGAGCAGCACCGTGCCGACCTGCGCTTCCAGCGAGCGCAGGCGCTGCGACACGGCCGACTGCGTGATCGACAGCCGCTGCGCCGCGCGCTCGAAACCGCCCTCCTCGACGATGGCCGCCAGGCACTCGAGGGCATCGGGGTCGAAGGTGCTCATTGGGGTCTCCATTAGCCAGATTGATGTTTCCGGCAATAGTTTAATTTTGCTTTTAATTGGAAGGCAAGCTGGCGACACTGGCGGGATCATGCGAATCGTCATCCTCGGCGCCGGAATCATCGGCACCTCCACTGCGTGGCACCTCCTCGAGCGGGGCCACGAAGTGGTCGTGGTCGACCGCCAGCCGGCCGCCGCGCGCGAAACCAGCTTTGCCAACGCCGGCCAGATCTCGGTGAGTTACTGCGAGCCGTGGGCCAACCGCGGCGCGCCGGGCAAGCTGCTGAAGTGGATGTTCCGCCACGACGCGCCGCTGCTGTTCCGCCCGCAACTGGATTGGCAGCAATGGCGCTGGGGCCTGGAGTTCCTGGCGCAATGCAACGACGCAGCCTTCGAGCGCAACGTGCGCCAGCTCGTCGCGCTTGGGGCCTACAGCCACTGCGCCCTCAAGGACGTCGTGCGCGCCACCGGCATCGAATACCAGCGCCTCGAGCGCGGCATCGCGCACTATTTCACCGACGCGAAGTCGTTCGACGACGCTGCCGACGCTTCTGCATTGATGCAGCGGTATGGCGTGCAGCGCAAGGTCGTCTCGCGCGAAGAGCTCCTCAAGATCGAGCCCGCGTTCAAGGCGTTCGCCGACAGGATCGCCGGCGGGACCTACACGGCCAGCGACGAAAGTGGCGATGCCCGCTCGTTCACCGAACAGCTCGCCGACCGCTGCGCCGCGCGCGGCGCGCAGTTCCTGTTCGAACACGACATCGTCCGTCTGGAGAAGCGGTCCGGCGAACTCGCCGCCGTGAATCTGCTCGATCGCGCCACCGGCCGCTCGCCGCGCCTCGAAGCGGATGCCTTCGTGATGGCCTGCGGCTCGTACACCGCACCGCTGCTGCGCACGGTCGGCGTCGACCTGCCGATCTATCCCGGCAAGGGCTATAGCGCGACGTTCCCGATCCTCAAGCCCGAAGTCGCGCCTTCGGTCAGCACGATCGACGACGAAGTCAAGATTGCGATGAGCCGCTTCGGCAACGAGCTGCGCGTCGCGGGCACGATCGAGCTCGGCGGCTTCGACACGTCTCTCGACAGCCCGGTCGCGAAGGCGCGTTGCCGCATGCTCAGCGAACGCATCGAGCAGGTGCTGCCCGGCGTCTGCGACACGCGCACGGAAGCTGAGGGGGGTAACCCGCGCTTCTGGACGGGGCTGCGCCCCGCGACGCCGACGAACATCCCGTACATCGGCCGCACCCGCGTGGGCAAGCTGTGGGTCAACGCCGGCCACGGCACGCTCGGCTGGACGCATGGTGCCGGCTCGGGCAAGGCGATGGCCGAGTTGATCAGTGGCGAGCAGCCGCAGATGGCGTTCGACTTCTATGGGTACGCGCAGCAGACCTATCGCTACGCGCTGGCGTAAGCGCCGTCAGATCCCGCCGTACCAGTTGTAGCCCTGGTCTTCCCAGTAGCCGCCCTTGCCGCCGGCGATCTGGCTGAACTCGGACACCGCTTCGATCCGGTCGACGTACTTCGGCTGCTTGTAGCCGAGTTGCCGCTCGATGCGGGCGCGCAGCGGCGCGCCGTTGCCCACCGGAACCGGCTTGCCGTTCAACTCGTACGCCAGGATCGTCTGCTCGTGAAAGGCGTCGTCGAGGTCGACGCTCTCGTAATACATGCTGTCCGCGTCGTCCTCTTCCATCTGGTCGAGGCAGTGGAAGACGATGTACTTCGCCTCGGGCTTGAGTTGCGCCAGGCCCAGCACGTGCGACAGCCGCACGCCCTTCCACTGGCCGATGCAGCTCCAGCCTTCGACGCAATCGTGGCGCGTGACCTGCGTGCGCGACGGCATCTCGCGCAATTGCGCCAGCGAAAACTCCAGCGGCTTTTGCACCAGCCCATCGACTTTCAAGCGCCAGCTCGCGAAGTTCGTCGCCACAAGTTCCGCGTAGGCGTCGCCCATCGGCTCGAGCGTGCCGTTGGCGCGGAACACGGGAGCGGCTTGCGACGCGTCAAATTCCTGCGCCAGCGCCTTGCGGCCGAATGCGCGGTGCACCTTGTTCGTGAGCGACTCGGCACTGCGCAGCACTTCGACCGCCGCCTCGTTGTGGGTGAGCGCATCGCATCCGGCCAGCGTGCCGCTGGCAAGGCCGACCAGGGCGGCGCGAAGCATCTTGCGGCGGTCGCGCCGCTGTTCGAAAAACGGCTTGTTCCCGCTCATTTCGGAAGCCTCCAGTAGCCGGTGATCATCGACCTCAGGTTGTTCACGACGCCGGTCACGATCACTTCGAAGACATGCACCAGCACGAAGGCGACGATCAACACGGCGGCGGCGAAGTGCAGCGTCCGCGCCGCCTGGCGCCCGCCGAGGAAGTCGACCCAACCGGTGCCGATGGAATCCATCAGCGGCGACATGGCCCAGCCCCCGAGCACGATCAGCGGCAGCACGATGAAGACGATCGACAGGTACGCGATGTTCTGCAGCACGTTGTAGCGCTTCGCCTCGTCGCCGTGCGGGTGTTTCAGCTTCAGGTGGTCGACGATCGACCGGCCGATGCCGCGCCACTCGGATCTTGTCGGGACCAAGTCGCGCCGCAGGTGTCCGCTGAAGATCGTGTACAGCACGTACGCGAGGCCGTTGATCACGAACAGCCAGGCGAAAAAGAAGTGCCACACGCGGCCCATCGCCAGCCATTGCGAGCTGGGGATGGTCGCCCAGCCCGGGAACTTCGACAGCTGCAGGACCAGGGTGGCATCGCGCGAGTCGTGTCCCCAATACAGCGCAGGGTGGGCGTTGAAGATCTGCAAGCCGCTGCCCAGCAGGATCACGATGCAGATCACGTTGATCCAGTGCATGACGCGCACCGGCAGGCGGTGGCGGTAGATGAGGTCGGGGTCCATGCCGTCAGTCTGACGGGGGCGGGCGGACCTTACAAGTCGTCTTTCTCGCCCGGCTCGTAAAGCGCTTCGCGCCCCATCCGATCGAGCACCAGTTCGGCTGTCCACGGAAGCATCAGGGAGCCGCAGCGGCTGTCGCGATACAGGCGTTCGAGCGGCAGGTGCTTCATCATGCTCTGGCCGCCGCAGGTGCGGATCGCGAGGCGGCAGATGTCGTTGGCCCCTTCCATGATCGTGTACTGCGCGGCGTACAGGCGCATGCGCACGTCCTTGGGCGGATTCGGCGCAGCCTCCTGGATGGCGCGCACGAAGATGGATTTCATGGTCTCGAGCTGGATGCGCATCTGCGCCACCGCGATCTGCTTGGTCGGATACATGCGGCGCTTGACCGGCGGCTCGCCCGCGACTTCGCCGCGCAGGTAGCTCACGGTGAAGTCGTACGCCGCGTTGGCGACGCCAAGGTAAGTGGGCGACAGCGTGAAGAACATGGCCGGCCATGTCTGCGCGCCCTTGAAATACACGCCGCGCGGCATGAGCTGTTCGTCATCGGAGACGAACACGTCCTTGAAGGTGAGGTTGCGGCTGACAGTGCCGCGCATGCCCAGCGGATCCCATTCGCCGCTGACCGCGAAGCCCTCGCTCGTCGCGGGCACGGCAAGGTACAAGGTGTCGCGCACATCGGGATGGGCGTCGCCCTTGTCCTCGGTGCATAGCACGCCGTAGTAGTCGGCCGCGCCCGAGAGCGAGGCGAAGATCTTGCGGCCGTTCACCAGCCAGCCGCCTTCGACCTTGCGCGCCGTGGTGCCGAAGGGCGCGCGGCCCGCGGCGGCGGCACTGCCTTCGGAGAAAGGCTGCGCGTAGATCGCGCCCTCCTTCACCACGCGGCCGAAGTGAATCTGCCGCCGCCGATCGTGTTCACTGCGCTCCTGCGGCGTCATCGGGATGCCGTCAGCCAGCACGCCCGTCCACATCGTCGACGACACGTGCATGTTCCACGTCAGCGCAGTCGCGCCGCAAAAGCGCCCCACTTCCGCGGCGACCATCATGTAGGTCGCGTAGTCGGCGCCCAGGCCGCCGCTTTCCTTCGCAACGCAGATCCCGAGCAGGCCGCTGGCGCGCAGGTCGTCGTAGTTGGCGAAAGGAAAACTCGCCTCGCGATCCCATTGCCCGGCGCGCGGCGCGAACTTCGCGCGGCCCAGCTCGTTCGCCAGCGACAGCAGCGAGCGCTGTTCGGGCGTGAACGGCAGGTCGCCGACGGCGGGA
>DATLBJ010000206.1:0-6860 GCA_035526975.1 Ramlibacter sp. | reverse complement strand
AGACGATGGGCGACCTGTGGGGCAACAATCCCTCGGCGTTCCCCGATTTCCTCGTGGGCTCGGATGGCAACGACACGATCGACGCACAGGCCGGCAACGACACGGTGCAAGGCCTGGACGGAGACGACAGCCTGATCGGCGGCGCGGGCGTGGACAGCCTCATCGGCGGCATGGGCGACGACACCTACTCGGTCGACAATCTCGCCGACGCCGTCGTCGAGAACGACGGTGAAGGCAGCGACCAAATCAATGTCGGACTGGCCGCGGCGGGCATCTACAACATGGCCGTCAACGCCGCGAACGTCGAGAACGCAACGGTGACGAGCACGGGAACCCTCGCGGTCGGCATCATCGGCAACTCGCTGGACAACCTGCTGGCCGGCAACGCCGCGTCGAACAACCTGTCGGGCGGCGACGGCAACGACACGCTGGACGGCGGCGCGGGCAAGGACACGCTGGCGGGCGGCGCGGGCGACGACACGTACTTCATCGACCTCGCAACCGACATCGTCAACGAGTCCTCGACCGGCTCGAGCGGCATGGACACGGTGAACATCTCGTTCGCCGCGGGCGCTTCGTACACACTCACCACGGGAGTGGAAGTGGGCATCGTGGCGAATGGCACGAGCGGCGTGAACATCACGGGCAACGTGCTCGCGAACACGCTGGTCGGCAATGCCGGAAACAACGTGCTGAACGGCGCGGCCGGCAACGACACCATCACCGGAAACGGCGGCACTGACACGGTGGACGGCGGCACCGAGATCGATACGCTGGTGCTCGCAGGCGTGCTGTCCGACTACACGGTCACGCGCCCGACCGCCACGACGGTGACGTTCGCCAAGGCGGGCACCACACTGACGGCCGCCAACATCGAGTTCGTGCAATTCGACGACGGCACCGTGTCGATCACCGACATCACGTCGCAAGTCGGCTCGCCCAACCCGGACAACCTCGTAGGCGGCGAAAGCGACGACTTGTTCGATGGCGCGGCGGGCAATGACACGATCGCGGGCGGCGCCGGCAGCGACACGCTCTTCGGCGGCCTCGGCGTCGACTCGATCACCGGCGGAACGGGCAATGACTTCCTCGACGGCGGCCTGGGCAGCGACGTGTATGTCTTCAACCAGGGCGACGGCGACGACCTGATCGTGCAGAACGACACCGTGTCCGCCGACATCGACGTGCTGCGCCTGACGCAATCGGGCCTCACGGCCGACCAGGTCACGTTCTCTCGCGGCTACCAGACGTACAACGACCTTGTCATCACGATCCACACCGGCGACGACGACACGGGCACGGTGGAGAACGTGGTCGTCATCGACTACTTCACCAACGACTCGGTCAACATCGGCACGATCGACCAGGTGGTGATCGCCGCGACGGGCCAGGTGTTCACACAGGCGCAGATCAAGGCGCTGATCCTGGCCAACGACGGCGACGGCGACCACGTCTTCGTCGGCTTCGACGGCGCGGACTCGGTGGGCGGCAGCGACAACAGCGACTGGATCATGTCCGGCGGCGGCAACGACACCGTCAACGGCGGTGCCGGCGACGACACCATGTTCGGCGGCTCCGGCAACGACACGATGACGGGCGGCGACGACAACGACCTGGTCGTGGGCGGCGCGGGCAACGACACGCTGGCCGGCGGCGCGGGCGACGACAGCCTCACCGGCGGCGCGGGCAGCGACACCTACCAGGTGGGCGCCGGCGGCGGCCACGACGTGATCAGCGAATCGATCTTCGCGCTGGCGGACGACCAGTTCGACAGCGGCATCGGCCCGATGTACGCGATCGGCGACGGCGACTTCCCGGCTTCGGCGGAGACGGATGTCGTCGCGTTCCAGGCGGGCATCGCGGATACCGAAGTGCATGCGGCCCGCTCCGGCAACGACCTCGTGCTGGACATCGGCGACGGCAGCGACTCGGTGACCGTGGAGAACTTCTTTGCCAACGGCATCTCGTCGATCGAGCGCGTCACGTTTGCATCAGGCACCAGCTGGAGCGTCTCGCAGATCAAGGCGAAGGTGCTCGTGCCGACAAGCGGCGACGACAGCATCGTCGGCTACCTGGCCGGCGAGAAGCTCAATGGGGCCGGCGGCGACGACACGATCGACGGCCGCCAGGGCAACGACACGATCAACGGCGGCGCCGGCAGCGACACGCTCACGGGCGGTACCGGTGCCGACAAGTTCGTGTTCGATGCGGCGTGGGACGGCAATGCCGACACCATCACCGACTTTACATCGGGCGTGGACACGATCATGCTGAGCAACTCGGTGTTCGGCGGCCTGGGCAGCGTGGGCCAGCGCGTCGGCCTGGGCGGCTCGCTGACGTACGACGCCGACACCGGCGAAGTCGCCTACGAAGGCGCGGTGGTCGCGATCGTCGGCACGGACCTGACGCTGGGAAGCGATTTCGTGATCACGGCCTGATCGCAGGACAGCCGCAGCGCCGTTGCCCTCGCAAGGGGGCGATGGCGGGCTGGTATACTTGCGGGCTCAGCGGCTGTAGCTCAGTTGGATAGAGTACTTGGCTACGAACCAAGGGGTCGTGGGTTCGAATCCTGCCAGCCGCGCCAGCAATACCCAAAAGAAGACCTGCTCCGGAAACGGCGCGGGTCTTTCTCATTTCACGCTTCGCGCGCCGCGATGGTGACGAACTGAATCACTCACACGCGCAGTGAACCCCAACTGCGCGGCGCAAGGATGACGTCGCGCGCACCACTGGGCCTGCGCAGTAGGCATGTTCCTACGCATCGTCGGCGGCTTCACTGGCGAGCCGTGCGCGTTACAACTCCTAAATTGGCTGCGGGTTTGACACACAGCCGACGAGCTCGCCGAGCGACGCTGGCGTGCCTCATCCGAAACGGAGCTGTTCCATGCACACCGTCCCCTGCTGGCGCTGGATTGCCCTCTGCATGGCCGCGGCACCCGCGCTTGCGCAGCAGCCGGTTCCATCGGCGGTGGTACAGCAGCCCGCGCCGGCAGCGGCAGCTGTTTCCGTGGCGGATGTGTTTCGAAAATTCAACGGGGACACATCGATCTCGCGTTCGGTGAGCCTCGCCGACCTGGGCCTGCCGCCGATCGTCCTGGGCTTTCCGGAAACGGCGCGCGAGTTCGCGTTTCCCGTGCCGCCGAACGTCCCGCTCGCGAATGCGACGCTGCAGATGGACGCGAGCTTCGTGCGCGCGGATGGCGGGCGCACGACGCTGATCCTGTCGCTCGACGGCTATCCCGCATCGGCGCGGCCCGTCTCCGTCGAAAAGGGTGACGGCAGTATCACTTTGCCCGTGGATGGGTCGGCGCGCACGAACGGTGTCGTGCGTTTCAATGTCGACTGGCGCACGGCGGTTGCGCGCGAGAACACCTGCAGCGACACCCGCACGCCGGGCAACCTGCTGCGCATCGAACCGACCACGCGCCTGACCTACCGCTTCGACGCGGCCGCAGTGCAGGACTTGCCTGCAGCATGGGCCTCGCTGCCCGCGACACCCGTCATCCTCGTGACGAGCAACAAGCTCTCGGCGCAAGCATTCGACACGGCGTGGCGCATCGGCGTCGCGCTCGAACGCGCGGGCAAGCATCCGCGCATTCGCGCGTTGCCCGCGGTGGGCGACGTCGTCGACTTGCAGAACGTCAGCGTGCCGGCGGTGCTCAAGCGCATCCCGGCATTCGCGTCCCTGGCGGAAGGGGGCAAGCGCAAGATCCGCGACATCGCCGAAGTCGGGGCCCTCATCGCCCTCGGTGCCGCAGGGCCGGTGCAACCGGACATCGTGATCGGGGACCGCTCCATCGGTGGTGCGGTCGCGCAAGCGCTCGACGCATTGCGCGCGCAGATCACGGGCGAGGGCAGCGATGCGTTCACCGAATGGCGCGAGCGCGCGCTCGATGGCTGGAGCCGTCAGCTCGCGGCGGGCCAGGTGCGGGTGGCCAACGTGTTCGGCCGCCCCGCGATCGTGGTGGCCCAGGACGCGGGCACCGATGCCGCGGCGCTGTTCCTCCTCAATGGCCCACAAGGCGGCACGCCGTCGATCAACGTCGCAGCCGGAGACGACCCGCGCACGGGCGACATCTCCGCCGTCTCGCTGAAATACATCGGCGCCAAACCCGCGACGCTGGACGTGTTGTCGCGCGCGGACTGGACGGCGGGCTTCCATATCAGCGCGCTCGCGGCCGAAGGAAAACTGCCGTCCGCCCTCGTCATCGACGTCGCGGCTGCGCCCGGTGCAGCGCGATCCGCGCCGGTCGCATCGGTGTTCCTCAACGACGTGCTGCTCGCTGCGCGCGAACTCGATGCGAGCGGCCGCCGCGAGCGAATCGTCGCGCCGATCCCGCGCCACGTGCTGTCGGCGCAGAACACGATGCGCGTGTCGTTCGTGCGCCAGCCCGCGAGCGATCGCTGCCGCGAATCGCCAGAGGCTTACCCGGTGTCGGTGCTCGCGAGCAGCCACATCCTCCTGGACAAGGCGCAGCCCGGCGCGGACTTCAGCGGACTGATCACACGCTTCGCGCATGGCGCGCACTTGCTCGTGCCGGCGGCATACCTGCAGGACGCAGTGAACACGTTGCCGCGGGTCATTGCAGTGGCCGCGAGCACCGGCATGCCGCCCGCCCGCACGCACTTCGATGCAGTGGGCGACGATGGGCCGCAACGCGTCAAGGGCCCGTTCCTCGCGATGGACGTCCCACTGAAGGACGTCGACAGCGAAGTAAAGGTCGAGGCCGGCCGCCTCTATCTCGCTCAAGGCGCGGAGCGGCCGCTGATGGATGTCGGTGCCCGCACGGGCATCGTCGAAGTGGTCAAGCAAGGCTCCGGCGTCGGCGCGCTGTATCGCACGGTCGGCCGCGAGGGCCCCGCGCTCGAACGGCCGTTCCAGCTGTCGCAAGGAAACGTGGCGGTGATCGCATCCACGGGCGTGCGCGCCGAGATCAACACGTGGGATCCGACAGGGCAGGCGATCGTCGGCGAGTCGCGCGCCGCGCTGCCGGCCGGCCGGCACCTGTGGGCCTTGTGGACACTGGTGCTGACGTTCCTCGCGGGTGTCGCGGGTTACGGCTGGTGGTCGTGGCGTCGCCGCCTGGCGGCGGTGAAATCGTGAAGCAGCGCGCGGGGCTTCAGGCGGCGGCGGGTTGCGCCTGCGCGATGCGGAAGCACTGATGCGCGCAATAGTCGACGAGCGAATCGATCTCGGTGGATTTGTCGAAGACGGCGTCCACACCCAGCTGCGCACAGCGCTTGCGCACGCTGGCATTGATGTAGTTCGAAAACACGACGATTTTCTGCGTGGGCCGCGCGCGCTTGATGCGCTGCGCCAGGTGGATGCCGCTGCCCTGCTTGAGGAAGAGGTCGACGATCACCAGGTCCCACGTCTCCGCATGCCCGCCCAGCCACGCCAATGCCTCATCCTCGGTGGCGCTCGTGCCCGTCACCTTCACGCACGTCAATTCCTCGAGCGTGCCGATGAGGTTTTCTCGGATGGTGGCGTTGTCCTCGATGACAAAGGCTTGCAGGTGCACGGGGACTTTGGGGCAAAGTAATGCTGGCGGTCCACGATGATGCGGGCTTGGCTCTGCGGCCCGCAGGGGGAATCCCCCGCGAAACCGGGTAGGACCATGCCTACCCGAAGCGTGGGGCTTTGAGGCAGGATACGAAACGATGCAGGAAACGCGAACAGCGCAACGAGACAAGCGGTTGCAGGCCGAAAGCCTGCTGCAGCTCGTGGAGCGCACGGCTTTCGTCGGCGTGTGGGTGCTCGATGTGCAATCGGGTGAACTGACATGGTCCGACGAACTGGCGGCGATCCACGACGCGCCGCCCGGGTTCGCTGCGCCACGCGAAGACCCTTTCGGCTTCTACGCGCCCGAGTGGCGAGACAAGATCACGGCCCTCGTCGACCAGTGCGTTTCCACCGCGACGCCGTTCGACGAGGAGATGCAGATCGTCACGCTGAAGGGCCGGCGCGCCTGGGTGCGCACGCTGGGCCAGGCGGTGCTCGATGAAACAGGCGACGTGATCCGCGTCGAAGGCGCGGTGCAGGAGATCGCGCCGCACGGCTACCAGCCCGGCACGCTGATGCGCCATGCGATGAGCCTCGGCGGCGCCATGGGCAGCGGCGAAGCTTTCTCCACCGTGGACCGGCAAGGGCGATTCACGCACGTCAATGAACAAGCCGAACGCCTGCTCGCTCGGCCCGCGCGCGAGTTGCTGGGCCGCCCGATCTGGACATACTTCCAGAAAACGGTGCGCCTGCGCCTGGAAGAGCAGTTCAGGCGCAGCTTCACGACCGGTGCGAAACTCGAAGCGGAAGAGCTGGATGCGCAACTGTCGAGCCGCATCGAGATGCGCGGCTACCCGTTCGGCGGCGGCATGGCCGTGCACCTGCGCGACGTCACGGCGCGGCACAAGTCGCAGGAGTTGCTGCGCTTGCTCGAAAGCAGCATCGCGCGCCTGAACGACGTCGTGATCATTACGGAGGCGGGGCCGTTCAGCGAGCCGGGGCCGCGCATCGTGTTCGTCAACGAAGCGTTCGAGCGCCGCACGGGCTACGCGCCGGAAGAGGTGATGGGCCGCACGCCGCGGATGCTGCAAGGGCCGGGCACGCAGCGCAGCGAGCTGGACAAGATCCGCAATGCCATGGAGCAGTGGCTTCCCGCGCGCGTCGACCTCATCAATTACAAGAAAAGCGGCGAAGCCTTCTGGGTCGACCTCGAGGTCTCGCCGGTGTGGGACGAAGCGCGCAAGCTCACCCAC
This sequence comes from Ramlibacter sp., assembly GCA_035526975.1. Lineage (GTDB taxonomy): Bacteria > Pseudomonadota > Gammaproteobacteria > Burkholderiales > Burkholderiaceae_C > Ramlibacter. The sequence continues at coordinate 104 of DATLBJ010000206.1, read as the reverse complement.
TGGGTGGCGGTGGGGCGCGACATCACCGAGCGCAAGACGGCCGAAGAAAAGATCCAGTACCTCGCGTTCTACGACCCGCTCACCCGGCTGCCCAACCGGCAGCT
>DATLBJ010000205.1:0-5810 GCA_035526975.1 Ramlibacter sp. | reverse complement strand
TCGGGGACCATCCAGAACGACATCCTCAAGGAGTTCATGGTCCGCAACACGTACATCTACCCGCCGCAGCCGTCCATGCGCATCGTCGGCGACATCATCGAGTACACGGCGAAGAACATGCCGAAGTTCAACTCGATCTCGATCTCCGGCTATCACATGCAGGAGGCGGGCGCGAACCAGGCGCTGGAGCTTGCCTTCACGCTGGCCGACGGCAAGGAGTACGTGAAGACGGCGACGGCAAAGGGCCTCGACGTCGACGAGTTTGCGCCGCGCCTGTCGTTCTTCTGGGCGATCGGGATGAATTTCTATCTCGAGATCGCGAAGATGCGGGCGGCGCGCCTGTTGTGGTGCCGGATCATGAAGGGCTTCGGCGCGAAGAACCCCAAGAGCCTGATGCTGCGAACCCATTGCCAGACATCGGGCTGGTCGCTCACCGAGCAGGACCCGTACAACAACGTCGTGCGCACCACGATCGAGGCGATGGCGGCGGTGTTCGGCGGCACGCAGTCGCTGCATACCAATTCTTTCGACGAAGCCATTGCATTGCCGACGGAGTTCTCTTCGCGGATCGCGCGGAACACGCAGTTGATCGTGCAGGAAGAGACGCACATCACCAGCGTGATCGACCCTTGGGCCGGCAGCTACATGATGGAGAAACTCACGCAGGAAATGGCCGACGCCGCCTGGGCGATCATCGAGGAAGTCGAGGCGATGGGCGGCATGACGCGGGCCGTCGATTCGGGCTGGGCCAAGCTGAAGATCGAAGCCGCCGCCGCCGAGAAGCAGGCGCGCATCGACTCCAGCAAGGACGTGATCGTGGGCGTCAACAAGTACCGGCTGGAAAAAGAGGATGTGCACGACATCCTCGAGGTCGACAACAACAAGGTGCGCGAGCAGCAGGTCGCGCGCTTGCAGAAGATCCGTTCGACGCGCGATGCGGCGAAGGTGCAGTCCGCGCTTGAGGCACTGGCGAAAGCTGCGGGCAGCGGGAAGGGCAACTTGCTGGAGCTGAGTGTGCAGGCGATCCGCCTGCGCGCTACGGTCGGTGAAGTTTCCGACGCGTTGGAGAAAGTCTTCGGGCGCCACCGCGCCGATACGCAAAAGGTGACCGGTGTGTACGCAGCTGCCTACGACTCGGCCGAGGGCTGGGACAAACTGAAGAAGGAAATCGACGAGTTCGCCCGCGAGCAGGGCCGCCGGCCGCGCGTGATGGTCGCCAAGCTCGGGCAGGACGGGCACGACCGCGGCGCGAAGGTCGTCGCGACAGCGTTTGCGGATCTCGGCTTCGATGTGGACATCGGGCCGTTGTTCCAAACGCCGGAAGAATGTGCCAGGCAGGCGATCGAGAACGATGTGCACGCGGTGGGCATCTCGACGCTCGCGGCCGGACACAAGACGCTGGTGCCCGCAATCATCGACGAGCTGAAAAGGCAGGGCGCCGACGACATCATCGTCTTCGTCGGCGGTGTGATCCCGCAGCAGGATTACGATTTTCTCTATGGAGCCGGCGTGAAGGGCATCTATGGCCCCGGCACACCGATTCCCGCGAGCGCGAAGGACGTGCTCGAGCAAATCCGGAAAGTGACGCGGTGAGTCCAGCGAACCGCGTCATCCCGGCGCAGGCCGGGGCCGTTGGCGTCGGAACAAGCGCGACGCCTCCAACGCCGACGACCCCGGCCTTCCGGGGTGACAGGGTTGTCATGAGTGCCGCGCTCGTCGCCGCGAAATTCGCGCTCGGGCCCGTGCTGCTGCCGCAGGCGAAGTGGGTCCAGCGCAATGCGTTGCGCTTGCCGGAAGCGGCTGGGCCGCGGCAAGGTGTCGTGGGCGAGGGCGAGCCGAAGCTGCGCGTGCTGGTCGTGGGTGATTCGTCTGCCGCCGGCGTCGGTGTTGCCGACCAGGCGCAGGCCCTCGCGTTGCCGCTGGCGAAGGAAGTGTCGACGCGCATCGGCGGCGCCGTCGCGTGGCACCTCGTTGCGCAGACGGGGATCGGGTCCGCGGAGGCCATCGACCTCGTCACGCGATCGGACATCCAGCGGCCGGATGTCGCCGTGATCGTGCTCGGCGTCAATGACGTGACATCGCAGACGGGCGCTGCGCATTTCATCGCGAATCTCGGGCGTCTCGTGAAAGTCATCGGCGCATCCAGGACAGTGTTCTCCGGCCTGCCGCCCATGCATCTGCTGTCGGCCGTGCCGCACCCCTTGCGCTGGTACCTCGGCAAATACTCCGCGTGGCTCGATGCGGCGCTGCGTGTCTGGTGCGCCGCGGAGCACCTTGGCTACTGCTCGTCCGATTGGTCGACCGACCCCCGCATGCTCGCCGAAGACGGTTATCACCCCGGTGCGGCGCTGTATCCGCAGTGGGCTGCGCGTCTCGCGGAGGTTGTCGCGTCACCCGTTCGCCCTGAGCTTGTCGAAGGGCTTGGGTCATGAGGCCCTTCTTTGCCTACATGCTGGAATGCGGCGATGGTTCGTACTACTGCGGCCACACAGACGATCTCGAAGCGAGGATGCAGCAACATTCGGCCGGAGCGGTTGGCTATACATCGACGCGGAAGCCTTTTCGATTGATATGGCAAGGTGAATTCGAAAGCCGTGAAGGGGCGCTCGCCTTTGAGCTGCGCATCAAAGGATGGTCCCGGGCCAAGAAAGAGGCCCTCGTTGCAGGCGACTGGGAGAAGATCAAGCTGCTTGCCAGATCCAGAACCTCTTCGACGAATACCCTGCAAGCAGGTGCGGTGAGCGGCCCTTCGACAGGCTCAGGGCGAGCGGGGGAGCACGAATGAACCTCGCCGACGAAGTGCTTGCCGGTCAACGGCGGGCGATCGCGAAGGCGATCACGTTGCTGGAGTCGACGCGGGCGGACCACCGCGCGCAAGGCGATGAGCTGCTGACGACGCTTCTGCCGCACTGTGGCAAGTCGTTCCGGCTGGGCATCAGTGGCGTGCCGGGAGTGGGCAAGAGCACGTTCATCGAAGCACTCGGCCTGTTCCTGATCGCGAAAGGCCATCACGTCGCAGTGCTGGCCGTCGATCCTTCGTCGAGTGTTTCCGGCGGCTCGATCCTCGGCGACAAGACGCGCATGGAGCAGCTCTCGGTCAACGAGAGCGCATATATCCGCCCGAGCCCGTCCAGCGGCACGCTGGGCGGCGTTGCGGAGAAGACGCGTGAGGCGATGCTCGTATGCGAAGCAGCAGGCTACGACATCGTGATCGTCGAGACAGTCGGCGTCGGGCAGAGCGAGACAGCCGTTGCAGGCATGACCGACATGTTCGTGCTGATGCAATTGCCCAATGCAGGCGACGACCTGCAGGCGATCAAGAAGGGCGTGATGGAACTGGCCGACCTGGTCGTCATCAACAAGGCGGACATCGACCGCGACGCGGCCACGCGTGCGCAGGCGCAAGTCACGGGCGTGATGCGCATCTTCAGCCAGCAAGGGCGCAAGCGGGACCACGCGCCACAGGTGATCCAGCTGAGCGCCTTGAAAGGCGAAGGCCTCGAGCGCTTCTGGGACGCCGTCACGAAGTTCCGCGACGAACGCTCGCAAACCGGCGCGCTGGCTTTGCGCCGGGAGCACCAGGCCCTCGCGTGGATGAACGAACGCATCGACGCGGGATTGAAGAGCGATTTCCGCGAGCACGATGCAGTGCGCAAGCTGCTGCCCGAATTGACCCATGAAGTGGAAGCCGGGCGTGTGCCCGCATCCACCGCTGCGCGCCGGCTGCTCGACGCGTGGCGCGCGAAATAGAAGGACCCGGAGAGACAGACGATGAACGACATCCTCGAACAACTGGAAAAGAAGCGCGAGGCCGCGCGCCAGGGCGGCGGCGAGAAGCGCATCGCCGCGCAGCACAAGAAGGGCAAGCTCACGGCGCGCGAACGGCTCGAGCTGCTGCTGGACGAAGGCACATTCGAAGAATGGGACATGTTCGTCGAGCACCGCTCGGTGGATTTCGGCATGGCCGACAACAAGATTCCCGGCGACGGTGTCGTCACGGGCTACGGGATGATCAACGGCCGCCTCGTGTTCGTCTTCAGCCAGGACTTCACCGTGTTCGGCGGGGCGCTGTCCGAGGCGCATGCTGAAAAGATCTGCAAGGTGATGGACCAGGCGATGAAGGTCGGGGCCCCGGTGGTCGGCCTGAACGATTCCGGCGGCGCGCGCATCCAGGAAGGCGTCGCTTCGCTCGGCGGCTACGCGGACGTGTTCCAGCGCAACGTGATGGCGTCGGGCGTGATCCCGCAAATCAGCATGATCATGGGCCCGTGCGCAGGCGGCGCGGTCTACTCGCCCGCGATGACCGACTTCATCTTCATGGTGAAGGACTCGAGCTACATGTTCGTCACGGGCCCCGAGGTCGTGAAGACCGTGACGCACGAAGAAGTCACCGCGGAAGAACTCGGCGGCGCAATCACGCACACGACGCGCAGCGGTGTCGCCGACTTTGCTTTCGAAAACGACGTCGAGGCGATGCTCATGCTCCGCCGCTTCTACAACTACCTGCCGCTGAACAACAAGGACAAGCCGCCGACGCGCCCGAGCAACGATCCGGCGGAACGCATGGACATGTCGCTCGACACGCTGGTTCCGGAAAACGCGAACAAGCCGTACGACATGAAGGAGCTGCTGCTGAAGGTCACCGACGACGGCGACTTCTTCGAGTTGCAGCCGGATTACGCCAGGAACATCATCGTGGGCTTCGGCCGCATGGAAGGCCAGACGGTGGGCTTCGTCGCGAACCAGCCGCTGGTGCTCGCGGGTTGCCTCGACATCAAGAGCTCCATCAAGGCCGCGCGCTTCGTGCGCTTCTGCGACGCGTTCAACATTCCCGTGATCACCTTCGTCGACGTGCCGGGCTTCATGCCGGGTACGAGCCAGGAGTACGGCGGCATCATCAAGCACGGCGCCAAGCTTCTGTATGCGTACGCCGAGTGCACGGTGCCGAAGATCACGGTCATCACGCGCAAGGCCTATGGCGGTGCCTACGACGTGATGAGCTCCAAGCATTTGCGCGGCGACGTCAACTTCGCTTGGCCGCACGCGGAAATCGCCGTGATGGGAGCGAAAGGCGCCGTGGAGATCATCTTCCGCGAGGACAAGGGCGACCCCGCCAAGCTGGCAGCGCGCGAGGCCGAATACAAAGCCCGCTTCGCCAACCCATTCATCGCGGGCGCCCGTGGCTTCATCGACGACGTGATCCAGCCGCACGAGACCCGCAAACGCATCTGCCGCTCGCTCGTGATGCTGCGCGAGAAGAAACTCGACAACCCGTGGCGCAAGCACGGCAACATCCCCCTGTAAGAGGACCCGACATGTTCACGAAGATCCTCATTGCGAACCGCGGCGAAATTGCCTGCCGCGTCATCAGGACGGCGAAGAAGATGGGCATCAAGACCGTTGCCGTCTACTCGGACGCGGACAAGGATGCCCGCCACGTGGAACTCGCGGACGAAGCCGTGCACATCGGCGCTCCGCCGAGCCGCGAGTCGTACCTGCGCATGGACAGGATCATCGGAGCGTGCAAGCAGACCGGCGCGCAAGCGGTGCACCCGGGTTACGGCTTCCTGTCCGAAAACGAGGAGTTCGCCCGGAAGGTCGAGGAAGAGGGCATCACCTTCATCGGACCGAAGCACTATTCGATCGCCGCGATGGGCGACAAGATCGCATCGAAGAAGCTCGCCAGGGAAGCGAACGTCAGCACGATCCCGGGATGGAACGAGGCAATCGAATCGGCCGACCAGGCCGTCGAGATAGCGAAAGACGTCGGCTACCCGGTCATGATCAAGGCCAGCGCAGGCGGCGGCGGC
>DATLBJ010000204.1:0-10113 GCA_035526975.1 Ramlibacter sp. | reverse complement strand
CGCCGCCGGTGGCCATGATCCCGCGCTTGACCTCCAGTTGCGAAAAGCGGCAATCGTCCGCCGCGACCACTACGTCCGCCGCGAGCATCAATTCGATGCCGAGCGTGTACGTGATGCCCTTCACCGCGCACACCAGCGGTTTCGTGCGCCGGCGATAGCCCGGTGTGCCGAGGTCGGTCGGCTCCACGTCGCCGGGCTTCAAGAGCTTCTCGCCGCGCTGCATGAACGGCGCGATCTCCGGCAGGTCGAGGCCGGCCGTGAAGTGCTTGCCGAAAGCGTGCAGCACGCCGACGCGCAGGCCTTCTTCGTCGTCGAGGCGCGAGTACGACTCACCCAGCTCGCGGAACATGCGCGGCGTGAAGCCGTTGTACTTGGCCGGCCGGTTGATGCCGATCAGCAGCAACGACCCGCGCTGCTCGGTGACGATGCACCCTTCGGCCGGCGCGTCCATCACGAGAAGTGCAGGTTGCCGATGCGGATCCACGGCAGGCGCTGCGAGCCCCCATCGATCACCTCGCGGCTGATGGCAGCGATGTCGCGCAGCATCTGCGCCATGTTGCCCGCGATCATCGTCTCGGACAGTGCGTGACCCATCTTGCCGCCGTCGAGGGCAAAGCTGTTCTTGATCACGCCGGAGAAGTTGCCGTTGGCCGCCGGGTTGCCCATCGACATGCGCCCCACGATCGCGCCACGCTGCACGCTGCCGATCATGTCGGCCAGCGGCGTTGCACCCGCGACGACATCCCACCCCGACGAAACCGGCACATGCCGGATCCCGGTCTTGCGGCTGCCATACAGCGACGGCGTGAGCGACCGCAACTTGCCTTGTTCGACCAGGGTGACGGCCGGCGTGGCGAAGGCATCGCTCGAGATCGCGGCGACGCCCGGCGCATCGAAACGGCTCCTGATCGTGAGCAGCGGCGATGCGATGGTGGTGCCGACGCTCTCCTTGTACAGCGAGCTGCCCGCGATCAATTGCGTGTCGCCGAGCTGGCCGAGAAACCAGCCGAGCAGGTCGGACACCGCGTTCGGCGTGAACACGACGTCGCCGACGAACTTGCCGCCGACCGGTTGCGTGTCGATCTGCCTTTCGGTGTCGCGCAGCATCTCGGCGATGCCGAAGTATTCCTGCGCGGGACGCGAGGCGAGCTCGTCGGACGAGCCGCCGGTGAAATTGAACGAGCTGGATTTCTTGCCGTCGCGCCCGGTGCCGACGACGCTGATCGAATAGCAGCCGAGGCTCGACGCGAGGTCACTTCCACGTGACGTGAGCGTCTGCAAGCGCGCCCACGAATGCCGCGTGAACGCCTCCTCGAGCAACACCTTCGGCGTTTCACGCTCGCGAAACACGACGAGTTCGCTCGTCTTGGCCGCCAGCAATTCGCGGTCGCACTCCTGCGGACCCTGCACGATGCGCGCGTGCTGGCCGCTGGACACGGCGTTGGCTTCGTCCTGCGGCGCCGATTTCGCATCCGCGAACAGCGCGGCGATGCGCTCACGGACCGCGTCGCGATCGAGCTGCGTGATCTCGGTGCTCGCGACGCGGCCATCGACCAGGCCGAGCAGCATCAGCTTGCGCGCTTCGGTGGTGCGCAGCAGGCTCGGCTCGTTGTGCGCCACGCACACTTCATCGAGCTTCGAGTGCAAGGCCGTGACCTGCGCATCGTCGAACCCCGCGTGCTTCATCGACGCCAGCGCCTGCGCGGCGAGGTCGTGGAGTTTGCTTTCGGTCGCGCCCATCATTCGCCTCCCAGGTGCGCCTGCGCGCGCAAGGCCGGCCCGCCCATCGAGACGACCATGGGCTGCTTCTTGCCGCAATACCCCTGGCACGTCCAGTACAGGTCGTCGGACACGGCGTCCACCGATTGCAGCACCTTGATCGCCGATCCCGAGATCGTCGTGTCCTTGATCGCGCGACCGAGCTTCCCGTTCCTGATTTCGTACGCCAGCGTGACGCCGAACATGAACTCGGTCGTGGAGTCCGCCTGGCCGTTGGCCGTCTTCACGAGGTAATAGCCGTCCTCGACGCCGCGGATCAGCTCGTCGAGCTTGTTGCTTCCGGGAAGGATCGCCGTGTTTCGCATGCGCACGAGCGGCTCGTCCGACGGCAGGTACGCGCGCGCACTGCCGGTGGGGCGCATGCCCATGCGCGCCGCGGTCTCGCGGCTGTGCATGAACTCGGTCAGGATGCCGTCCTTGATCAGCATCGCGTCGCGCGCGGGCATGCCTTCGTCGTCGGCATACACGGGGCACATCACCTCTGCGCCCTGGAAGGTGTGCGCGAAATCCACCATCGTCACGAGTTCGCTCGCCACGCGCTGGCCGACCAGATCGCCCGTCACCGAGCCGCCGAGCACGAGGTCGGCCTCGCACGGATGCCCCATTGCTTCGTGCGCCAGGATGCCGGCCAGTTCCGGGCCGAGCACCACGGTGTGCTTGCCGCCGCGCGCAGGCACCGCCTCACATTTCGCGCGCAAATGGCGATGCAGTTCGTCGAGCTGCGCTTCGAGGTGCGCCGGCGCCAGGTCGAGGTCGGCCAGGCTGCCCTTGCCGCTGATGCCGTGCATGATTTCCACCGGCGCGCCGTCCTTGCCGGCAGCCGTGAACGTGACGTAGCACAGCGCGCGCTGGATGCTGTTCAACACCTCGCTGCCCGTGCTCGTCGCAAGGTGCTTGCTGTGGTGTTCGTCCGAGAGCAGCAGGCGCGTCGATTTCAGGTCGGGATAGCGCTGCTTGCACCACGCGGAGATTTCCGCCATGCGCTCGACGCATTCGTCCTGGCCGACCGGCGCGTGGCCCTCGAACACGTGCTCGCCGCGATACGTGCCGTCGGGCAATGCGAATGTTTCCTTCTTGCCGAAGCGCGCCATCGCGTGCGCATTGCGACGCGCGCCCTGCGTGACGTTTTCGATGCCTGCGGCGCTGGAGTCGTTCGTGGATGCGAAGCCCCAGTAGCCGCCGTCGTACGCCCGCGCACTGGCGCCGCTGTCGGTGGTCTGGGAATTGAGGGTGAGGTTGCCGTCGACCATCAGGAGGCGGCGCTTGCGCAGCTCGTGGCGGCGCGTTTCCAGGTACGTCATGCCTGTTCCTAGTGTTTCCGCTCCCGGGTCAGGCGCGGGACCGCTATTAGACTGCAACTAGCCGCAAGGAGCAGCCATGGACTTCGACTACGTGATCGTCGGCGCGGGATCGGCCGGGTGTGTGCTGGCCGCGCGGTTGTCCGAGGATGCGCGCGTCAACGTCGCCTTGCTCGAAGCCGGCCCGCCGGACACCAGTGTCCTCATCCATTGTCCCGCGGGGCTGGCGTTGCTCGCGAAGAACGGCCAGGCGAACTGGGCATTCGAGACCGTGCCGCAAAAGGGATTGAACAGCCGCCGCGGTTACCAGCCGCGAGGCAAGGTGCTCGGCGGCTCCAGCTCGGTCAACGCAATGGTCTACATGCGCGGGCACCGCAGCGACTACGACCACTGGGCGGACCTCGGCAACGAAGGCTGGTCCTACGACGATGTGCTGCCCTACTTCAAGCGGATGGAACACAACGAGCGCGGCGCCGATGCGTTTCACGGCAGCGGCGGCCTGCTCAACGTGATGGACCTGCGCAGCCCCAACCGTTTCGGACCCCTCTTCGTCGAGGCCGGCAAGCAGGCGGGCTTCGCGCACAACGCCGACTTCAACGGCGCCGTGCAGGAAGGCATCGGCATGTACCAGGTCACGCACAAGAACGGAGAGCGCTTCAGCGCCGCCAAGGCGTACCTCACGCCGAACCTGTCACGGCCCAACCTCAAGGTGATCACGGGCGCGCATGCCACGCGCGTGCTCATGGACGGCAGGCGTGCGACCGGTGTCGAATACATCCGGTCCGGCGCCCGGCAACAAGTGCGGGCGCGGCGTGAAGTCATCGTTTCGGGCGGTGCGTTCCTCTCGCCGCAACTGCTGATGCTCTCCGGCATCGGCCCGGCCGATCACCTGCGGCAGCACGCCATCCCGGTCGTGCTCGATGCGCCCGGCGTGGGCGCGAACCTGCACGACCACGTCGACGTGGTGCAGGTGTTCGATGCGCCGCACCTGAAAGACCTGTTCGGCCTGTCGTTGTCCGGGGTCCGCCGCGCGATCAAGGCCATCTTCGAGTGGCGCGACTACCGCACGGGCATGCTGACGACCAACTTCGCCGAAGCGGGCGGCTTCATCAGGAGCTCGCCCACCGAGGCGATTCCCGACCTGCAGTTGCACTTCGTGATCGGCAAGCTGGTGGACCACGGCCGCAAGACGACGTTCGGCCACGGCTATTCGTGCCACGTCTGCATCCTGCGGCCGGCCAGCCGTGGCACCGTGCGCCTGGCCAGCAACGAGCCGCTCGCGCCGCCGCTGATCGACCCGAACTTCCTCGACAAGCGCGAGGACCTCGACCGGCTGGTGCGCGGCTTCAGGCTGATGCGGCACATCCTGGCGCAGCCCGCGCTCGCCGGTTATCGCGGGCGCGAACTCGAAGCATCCGCCAAGGCGCACACGGACGCCGGGATCGAGGCCTTCATCCGCGAGCGCGCCGACACGATCTATCACCCCGTCGGCTCGTGCCGCATGGGCGGCGGCGCCACCGACGTGGTCGATGCGCGGCTGCGGGTCAGGGGGATCGACGGCCTGCGCGTGGTCGACGCCTCGGTGATGCCGCGCATCGTCGGCGGAAACACCAATGCGCCGACCCTGATGATCGCGGAGAAGGCGGCCGACATGATCAAGCAGGATGCCGGGCGCGAAAGCCCCGCCACCGTCGAAGACGCACGCGCCGTGGCGAGCTGAAACCGGAATTCCTTCACATTGTGATTTCCGCCGTCGCGCCGCAGCGACGTGCCCCTTGCGACCTTCCTCTTGTAGAGCTACAACGGGGTCCAAGGACGGAGGGATTCACCATGGCGATAACGCACAACGACCGCGAGCGCCAGCACCGCGCCCGGCTGGCGCAGATCGACGCCGTTCAGGTGGTCGCCGGCAGCGGGGACGCTGCCCGCATCAACCACGAGCGCACGCTCATCGAGCGCGCGCGCATGTTTGCCGAGGAACTCTCCTCGCACGACGCGACGGAGCGCGGCCTCGAGGCGCTCGACCGCCTGCTTCGCGCGGTGGAGGAGGGCAGTTCGCCGCAGGTGCGCGACATCGGCCACTTCATCGAGGCGGTGTGGAACAACAAGCCGCTTGCGCTGACGACCCTGCGTGCAGTGGACAAGCGCACCGCCGACGACATGCTGGACGTGCTCGACGCCTGGCGGTTTGCGCGCGTGAACCTCACCGAGTGCGTCAAGGGCGGGGCGCGCCGCATCTCGCTGGTGCTTCGCACCTGCCGCGCGTAAAACCGCCTGGTACGCGCGCGTCTTGAACGCGGCGGGCGCCCGCCGCACAATCCGCGCAAATGGAAAGCAGTTACCACGTCCATGCGTACAAGGGCTATTTCGTCGGTTCGTTCTGTGCGGAAACCGGCGAGAGCCTGTACGTGGGTTTCGCGCAGATCTGCACCGAGCGGCCGACGGGCAGCGCCGATGCGCAGCCGCTGGAACAGGTGCGCAGCATCGGCGCCTACCCGGATCGTGACAAGGCCCTGAACGCGGCGCAGCACCAGGCCCGCGCCATCATCGATTCGCTCACGCCCCACTGGGACCCGTTCACCGCGCCCGGGTGGATGGTCTCGCGCTAGCCGGCGTCGGGCAGCTCGGAAATTTCCTGCGACGCCTCGTCGTACCACGCGATGCGGCTCGCGTAGTTCCACGCAGTGCGCGACATCGCCCGCGCCCCGGCAATGGCAAGATCGAGCTGCACGCTCTCGGGTTCGATCGCCAGGCCCACGCCCACCTGCGCTTCCCACTTGCGGCTGCTCGCTTCGAGGGCGCCGATGTCGCGGCTGGTGGCGATGGTCACGGGGCGCGTCAGCCGCTCGACCACCTGCCGCGCGCGGTCGATCAGCTGCTCGACTTCCGGCGGGTGCCGGAACAGCAGCACGAAGCTGTCTTCGCGCAGGTGCACGTACTCGACGCCCGCGAGCGCCATGCGACGCAGCCGTGACGCGCAGACGAACAACGCATGGTTGTACGCTGCGCGGCCGTGCAGTTCCTCGACCATCTTGATGTTGGCGATCGACACGACGATGATCGCGCAGGGCTTGCCTTCGAACTCGGGAAAGACCTCGGCCACGGCCTGTCCCGCCTCGTACGCCGGCATGCGGGTCACCGGATCGAAATTGCGCCCTTGCGTCATGACCTGGCTGACCTCGATCAGGTAGGCATACCGCGACCACATCGCCGTGGCGATGCAGACGAGGAAAGCCATGCCGGCCACGGCACTGAGCGCATGCAATTGCCAGGGCGTGTCTTGCGGATTGAGCGCATACCAGTCGACGCCCAGCATCCCGACCGACAGGAAGAGCAGCGCAGCCAGCGCAAGCCACCCCGCCCGCTCGCCGCGCCGCGCACTGGCGGCCGAAGCCATGATCGTGCCGATCGCAACCAGCGCGGCCACGCCCATGCCGATCTCGAGCGCAGCTTGCGGATGCGCGAACCAGGCGACCGCGCACGCAACGATCGCGGCCGCCGCGATCGTGCCTTCCGCGCGCACCAGCATCTCGCGCCGGCGGAAAGTGCCCAGCAGCAGGAACAGCAGCACGGCCAGGACGGCCGCGGAGGAGATCGCGGTGAGCGCCTGCAGGCGCTGCAGCGTTTCGCGGTTGTCGACGGGCACCCAGCCGAGGAAGAGCAGCGCGTACGCGGCCGACAGCACTGCCGACAGCGATCCGGTGAGCGCCACGCGCCGCGCGGAGCGCGTGAATGCGAGCGTGGCTCCGGTCAGCGAAAGCGCTGCAGAGCCGAAGAATGCGCCCCAGAAACCCGCAGCAATCATGTCCATCGGGCGCCAGTATGCCGCCTTCCTACATGCATAGCAGCCCGGCGCTGATTCGCAATGGACCCATGCTCGCCAAAAGTTCGAACATGAAGCGATTGACTTGTGGCACAGCAGTGCTGGCCCTGGCGGTCGGCGTGGCTGCGCAGACCGCGCCACCGCCGAAAGCCAGCCTCGGCTCCGTCACCGTGTCCGGCGTCGGGCACCCCGTCGAGAAGTCCTATCGCAAGATGGTCGACGGCATGGACCTGTTCGAGCGCATGCATTCGCTCGCGCCGAACGCGCCGCTGCGCTTCAAGCTGCTGCCGCGCAAGCGCGGCACGAACATGGACGATGTCCAGCTCGAAGTGGTGGGCCGCACCTTCTCGTACCCCGTGCCCATCGCGCCGGATCGCACGTTCACGCTCACGCGCGACGCGAAGGCGCTCGCCGAGGATGCCGTCGTTTCGCCCAATCGCAAGCAACTCACCATGACGTGGCGGGTCGACATCCGCACGCCCGGCCTGCCGCCGGACACGCGAAGGCTGGGAGACCAGCGGCTCGAGTGCCTGGTGGGCATCCAGGCCAGCCTCGTCTCGAACACGAACCCGCTCACGCAGTTCATCTCCGACCTGATGACCAGTCCCACGCGCTACTGCGGGCAGAAGAATTCGAAGTACCTGCTGTTCGCCGACAAGCCCGTCTTCTCGGTGACGCTGGTGAGCGGGGCGCGGCGCGAAACGCTGCCGGTCGACCAGCTCTACGCGAAGGCCATCGACGACCCCGGGCTGAAGGACGACCTGCCCTTTTGCGATTGCGAAGTGATGCTGGATCGCACCTACTTCCTTCCGCTGGGCGATGCGAGCTGGCCCGACGACACGCTCGTCATGTTCGAGTTCATGGAGGACACGCCGTGAGCCGCGCACGCTGGGTGATGGCTTGCGCGATGGCCGCGTCGCTTGCCGGCTGCGCGATGTACGGCGGCGGGCCGATCGAAGAAGGCGATCCCGGCGTGATGCGTGCCGCCGCCATCACGCCTTCCGCTGCGCAGGCGCTGGTGCGCGCGCGCAGCACGAGGGCAGAAGTCGCCGCGACGCTCGGCGCGGCAAACGCCGTCGCTTTCGACAGCGGCTACGAAGTGTGGGTGTACCGCTGGATCGCGGGCGATCGCAGCGCGCGCGCCGCGACCGAACTCGTGATCCTGTTCGGCCCCGATGGCACCGTGCGCAAGTCGCGCGTGCGGGCGGGCCTGCCGTCAGGCTGACGCGCGCTAGTCGTTGACGTTCTTGTAGCGCTCCACCTGGCATTCATACGACGCTTCGCTCAGCTCGCACGCCGACGGCACGTGCACAACCTGTGGAGTGCTCGCACAGCCCACGAGCGCGGCGAGCAAAAGTGCGGTGATCGATTTGCGCATGCCGCAAGCGTAGCGCGAAAGAGCCATTGCCGAGGTGCGCCGACGCTTTTAGTCTCGCTTGAATTCTTCGGAGATAGTCGATGGACAGGCGGGCGGCAACAACCTTGGTGGTGGCGACATTGGCCGGATGCGGCGGCGGTGGCAGCGATGCGCCACAGATTGCGGCAGCACCCGGGCCCGTGCCTGCACCGCCGCCGGCGCCCACGCCCGCGCCGACGCCTGCACCGGCACCGGCCCCCACGCCTGCACCGACACCCGCGCCGACTCCGGCGCCCACGCCTGCGCCCGCGCCGACACCCGCGCCGACACCCGCACCCACACCGGCCCCGACTCCGGCGCCGACGCCCGCTCCGACACCGGCACCGACTCCGGCTCCCACGCCCGCACCGACACCTGCGCCGACGCCCGCTCCGGCACCGAGCGCCGGCCTGTCCGCCAACATCGCGATCTGGGGCGACTCGATCACGGTGCCGATCTCGCCCAACGTGCAGGTCATCATGCAGGACCGCACCGTCTACGACGGCAGCGGCATCGCGGAAAGCTCGCCCGTCGTCGCGCAACGGATGATCTCGGACACGGCGCGCCACAACTGGGTCACCGTGATCTGGTGCGGCCACAACAACGTCGAGTTCCCGGACCAGGTGAAGACGGACATCGCTCGGATGATCTCGGCGCTGTCGCCCGGCAACAACCGCTACCTGATCGTGTCGTTGATGAACGAGGACCTCCCGCGGGGCATCAAGGGCGGCGACTTCTACCCGATCGTGCTGAAGCTCAACGCCGACCTGCAAGCGCTGTACCCCGGCCATTTCCTCGACGTTCGCAACCCGCTCGTGGCGATGTACAACCCGTCCGACCCGGTGGAGGTGCAGGATCATCTGGACGACGTCTGCCCCACGCACCTGCGCTACGACGACATCCACTTCCGCCAGGAAGGCTCGGCCATGGTCGCGCAAATGATCCGCAACTTCATCCTCTCGCACGGCTGGTGACGCTCCCGGCGGCGTGGGGTAAATTGCGGGGATGGCCCTGGGCGTCACCGTTCAACGCGAAGCCGACCTTCTCATCGTGGTCGGCCAGGGCCGCGCGTCGCTCGCCGACCTGAAAGGGTTCGCCGACCTGGTCGCGACCATCTGTTCGGAAGAGCAGCGCTCGCGCGTGCTGGTGAACCTGCTCGAAGTCGACCAGGACCTCGCGTTCACCGACCACCTCCAGCTCGGCGTGTACATCGCCGAGAAGCTCGGGTTCCTCTCCAAGTTCGCCACCATCGTTCCCGCGCAATACCGCAGTGGCAACAGCGAACGCGCCGCACAGAAATCCGGCTTGAAGATCCGCACCTTCCTCAGCCTGACCGAGGCGCGCGACTGGCTGGACGAACCGGCTGAGGCGTAGACGACCGACAGTGCCCTGGACATTCGCGCACCCCGCGGCGGTGCTTCCCTTTCGCCGCTTCGGTTCGCGGCGCGTCCCGTTCGCCGGGCTCGTCGCCGGCAGCATGGCTCCCGACATCGGGTACTACTTCGGCCGCTATGACGTCGGCGCCTTCGCGCACGCCCCCATGGGCGTGGTGTTGTTCTGCGTGCCCGTGTCGATGGTGCTGGTGCTTGTCGTCATCCGCCTTCGCACGCTCCTGACTGCGCCGCTCCCGCAGCCCCACCGGTCCGCACTGCGCGCCATCGAGCCTTTCGCGCCGTCCTCGCCGCGATCATTGGCTGCGCTCGCCGCCGCGGCGCTCCTCGGTGCCGTAACGCACATCGTGTGGGACGCGTTCACGCATGCGCCGGGCACGACGACGCACTCGTTCGCCTTCCTCGGGCGAAACGCGCTCGCCCTGG
>DATLBJ010000203.1:0-9022 GCA_035526975.1 Ramlibacter sp. | reverse complement strand
CGGAGAGATTGATTGCGGCAGTTTGCAATCAATCTCGCAGTGAGTTCGACCGCGCTAGCCGCGGCGGCACAGAAGGTCGACGGGAACAGGAAGCGACAAGCTTCCTGCGGTGTCGCATGAGGCCTTGCCGGATATCGCCTGGCGCGAGCGCGCGATGTCAAACAACAAGATGAAAGACACTGGATTGCGGGTCAAGCCCGCAATGACATCGTCGGGGGTCAGCTGCGCTTCTTCGCCGTCACTTCGATTTCGATCTTCATCTTCGGGTCGAGCAGCTTCGCTTCGATCATCGTCGCCGCGGGCCGCACGTCGCCGAAGTACTTGCGAGTCACAGGCCAGCAGGCCTCGAAGTTTTTTGCTTCCGGCAGCACGTAAGTGACACGGACCACATCCGCCATGGAAGCTCCCGCCTGCTCCAGCGCCCAACTGATGTTCTTGAGGCACTGCTCAGCCTGTTCGGCTGCACCTTCCGAAATGGTCATCGTCTGGTAGTCGTAGCCGGTGGTGCCGGAGACGAAAACCCAGTCGCCGTCGGCGACGGCGCGGGAATAGCCGATCTGGGCCTCGAAGGGCGAACCGGAACTGATGAGTCGGCGGGACATGAATGCACTCCAGGATGAGGAACCCGCACTCTACAATCCTGCGCCTTCCCCCTTGAAAAGCCCCGCCCGGCCCCAAGCTGCGAGCGAGTTCCTCATTTCCAGCTAAGAAATCCAAAATAGCAATGACAGAAGCAGATCGGATCGAACCCACCCTGGATCCGGCCGCCCCGACGACGGGCGATGCGCAAGGGCCGCAGGCGCAGCCCGATGCCCCGCCAGCGGCGGCCAATGATTCCGACGCGCGGGCGGAGATCGCCGCGCTCGAAGCGAAGGTCAAGGAGCTGCAAGACCAGTTCCTGCGCTCGCAAGCCGACATCCAGAACACCCGCCGCCGCGCCGACGAAGAAATGTCCAGGGCGCGCAAGTTCGCGGTGGAGAGCTTTGCCGAAGCGATGCTCCCCGTGGTCGACAGCCTCGAAGCCGGCCTCGCGCACGAAGGCGGCACGATCGAACAGATCCGCGAAGGCGCGGAGATCACCCTGCGGCAACTGAAAAGCGCACTGGAGCGCAACAAGGTCGTCGAGATCAACCCCCAGGCAGGCGCGAAGTTCGACCCGCACCAGCACCAGGCCATCTCGGTGGTGCCTGCGTCCCCCGGATCTTCACAGGAAGCCAACACGGTGGTGACCGTGCTGCAGAAGGGCTACCTGATCGCGGAGCGCATCCTGCGGCCGGCGCTCGTCACTGTGACGGCCCCCAGATAGCGCGAAAGAGATCGCTCGAACGGGCTTGAAATCGCCACACCTTATCCACAAGTAACGAACATTCGGAACACATGGCCGCAAGGGCCAAGAGCCAAGGAGAAAACATCATGGGACGCATCATCGGCATCGACCTCGGCACCACGAACTCGTGCGTGGCCATCATGGAAGGCAACACGCCGAAAGTGATCGAGAACAGCGAGGGCGCGCGTACCACGCCTTCCATCGTCGCTTACCAGGAAGACGGCGAAATCCTCGCGGGCGCTTCGGCGAAGCGGCAGGCCGTGACCAACGCGAAGAACACGCTGTATGCGGTGAAGCGCCTGATCGGCCGCAAGTTCGAGGAAAAGGAAGTCCAGAAGGACATCCACCTCATGCCCTACGAGATCACGAAGGCCGACAACGGCGATGCGTGGGTGGGCGTGCGCGGCAAGAAGCTCGCGCCGCCGCAGATCAGCGCGGAAGTTCTGCGCAAGATGAAAAAGACGGCCGAGGACTACCTCGGCGAGCCGGTCACCGAGGCGGTGATCACGGTGCCCGCGTACTTCAACGATTCGCAGCGCCAGGCCACCAAGGACGCCGGCCGCATCGCGGGCCTCGAAGTCAAGCGGATCATCAATGAGCCGACGGCGGCCGCACTGGCGTTCGGCCTCGACAAGCAGGAAAAGGGCGACCGCAAGATCGCGGTGTATGACCTCGGCGGCGGCACGTTCGACATCTCGATCATCGAGATCGCGGATGTCGACGGCGAAAAGCAGTTCGAAGTGCTCTCCACCAACGGCGACACGTTCCTCGGCGGCGAAGACTTCGACCAGCGCATCATCGATTACATCATCGGCGAGTTCAAGAAGGACCAGGGCGTGGACCTGTCGAAGGACGTCCTCGCGCTGCAGCGCCTGAAGGAAGCCGCCGAGAAGGCGAAGATCGAGCTGTCGAACGGCGCGCAAACCGACATCAACCTGCCGTACATCACGGCCGATGCGTCCGGCCCCCGTCACTTGAACATCAAGCTGTCGCGCGCCAAGCTCGAATCGCTCGTCGACGAGCTGGTCGAGCGCACGATGGAGCCGTGCCGCATCGCGCTGAAGGATGCGGGCGTGTCGGTCAACGACATCCACGACGTGATCCTCGTCGGCGGCCAGACGCGCATGCCGAAGGTGCAGGACAAGGTCAAGGAGCTGTTCGGCAAGGAGCCCCGCAAGGACGTCAACCCCGATGAAGCCGTCGCCGTCGGCGCGGCCATCCAGGGCCAGGTGCTGGGCGGCGACCGCAAGGACGTGCTGCTGCTGGACGTCACGCCCCTTTCCCTCGGCATCGAGACGCTGGGGGGCGTGATGACGAAGATGATCCAGAAGAACACGACGATCCCGACGAAGTTCTCGCAGACCTTCTCCACGGCCGACGACAACCAGCCCGCCGTGACGATCAAGGTCTACCAGGGCGAGCGCGAGATGGCGCAGGGCAACAAGGGCCTGGGCGAGTTCAACCTCGAAGGCATCCCGCCCGCTCCGCGCGGCACGCCGCAGATCGAAGTGACGTTCGACATCGACGCGAACGGCATCCTGCACGTGAGCGCGAAGGACAAGGGCACGGGCAAGGAAAACAAGATCACCATCAAGGCGAACTCGGGCTTGAGCGAAGCCGAGATCCAGAAGATGGTGAAGGACGCCGAGCTCAATGCCGAAGAGGACAAGAAGAAGCTCGAGATCGTGCAGGCGAAGAACCAGGGCGAAGCGCTGGTGCACAGCGTGCGCAAGAGCCTCACCGAGTACGGCGACAAGCTCGACGCCGGCGAGAAGGAAAAGATCGAAGCCGCGATCAAGGACCTTGAAGGCGTGCTGAAGGCCGAAGACAAGGAAGCGATCGAGGCGAAGACCGCGGCGCTGATGACGTCCAGCCAGAAGCTCGGCGAGAAGATGTACGCCGACATGCAGGCGCAGCAAGGCGCGCAAGCGGCGGCGGCGGGCGGTGCATCATCGGGCGGCGCATCGGGCGGCGCATCGGGCGGCGAACAGAAGCCTGCCGACGAGAATGTGGTTGATGCCGAAGTCAAAGAGGTGAAGAAGGGCTAAAGGCCTCAGGGACTAGGGGCTAGGGACTAGGGGCTAGGGAACTTCAGGTTTGCTAGCCCCTAGCCCCTAGCCCCTAGTCCCTAGCCCCTTTGAAAAAACAAAAAACATACGATGGCAACCAAGCGCGACTACTACGAAATCCTCGGAGTGCCGAAGAACGCTTCGGAAGAGGAGATCAAGAAGGCTTATCGCAAGCTCGCGATGAAGTACCACCCCGACCGCAACGAGGGGGACAAGAACGCCGAGGGCAAGTTCAAGGAAGCCAAGGAAGCCTACGAGATGCTCTCGAGCGCGGAAAAGCGCGCGGCATACGACCAGTTCGGCCATGCGGGCGTGGACCCGAACATGCGCGGCGGCTTCGGCCCCGGCGGCCCGGGCGCGGAAGGCTTCGGCGGCTTTGCGGAAGCCTTCGGCGACATCTTCGGCGACATCTTCGGCCAGGGCGGGCGACCCGGCGCGGGCCCCGGACGCCGGCAGGTCTACCGCGGCTCCGACCTGTCGTACGCCATGGAGGTCACGCTCGAGGAAGCGGCCAACGGCAAGGAGGCGCAGATCCGCATCCCGTCATGGGAGAGCTGCGAAACCTGCCACGGCTCCGGCGCGAAGCCGGGCACGCAGGCCAAGACGTGCGGCACCTGCAACGGCGCCGGCGTCGTGCAGATGCGCCAGGGCTTCTTCTCGGTGCAGCAGACATGTCCGCATTGCCGCGGCACGGGCAAGATCATTCCCGAGCCATGCACCACGTGCCACGGCCAGGGGCGCGTGAAGAAGCAGAAGACGCTCGAGGTGAAGATTCCCGCGGGCATCGACGACGGCATGCGCATCCGCAGCGCGGGCAACGGCGAGCCAGGCACGAACGGCGGCCCGCCCGGCGACCTGTACATCGAGATCCGCTTGAAGAAGCACGCGGTGTTCCAGCGCGATGGCGACGACCTGCATTGCGTCGTGCCGGTGCCGGTCACGCGCGCCGCGCTGGGTGGCGAGATCGAAGTGCCGACGCTCGGCGGCAACGCCGTGATCGACATCCCCGAAGGCACGCAAGCCGGCAAGCAGTTCCGGCTGCGCGGCAAGGGCATCAAGGGCGTGCGATCGAGCTATCCGGGCGACCTGTATTGCCATGTCGCCGTGGAAACCCCCGTGCGCCTCACCGAGCACCAGCGCAAGCTGATCAAGGAGCTGGACGAGTCTCTCAAGAAGGGCGCCGGCAAGCATTCGCCCACCGAGGAATCGTGGGCCGATAAATTGAAGGGGTTTTTCAGTGCCTAAGCACTGAAGCCGCCGGTTGCGCAAGCCCCGCAGCGAAGAGCAGAATCCCATGTTGGCTCCTCCGTGGAGGCATCATGGCCGACCGACGTCCGCCCGCGTTCCGCAACCTGCTCGCCTACCAGATCTCGAGCACGGCGGACGCGCTGCGCAAAAGCGCCGCACTGCGCATGCGGCGCGAGCATGACGTGAGCCTCGCGCAAGTGCGCGCCCTGGCCCTCATCGAACACCTGCAGCCCGTGCGCTTGCGCGACGTCGCGGCCGACGCCGGCGCCGACAAGGCGCAGATCAGCCGCGTGGTCTCGAGCCTGGTCGAACGCGGGTTCGTCCTGCGGCGCGCGCTCGCCGCAGATGCACGCTCGGCGCACCTCGAGCTCACCGAGGCGGGGCGCGAGAAATTCGCGCAGCTGTTCAAGACAATGCAGGATCGCGACCGCGTGATGCGCGCAGCCTTCGAAGCGGCGGAAGCCGATGACTTGATCGGCTTTCTGGCGCGCGCGCGCAGGACGGCGGAGCAGATTTCGCTCGACGAAGAGCGGCTTGCAAACTCCGCGGAACGCGCGGCCGCGAACCACTAGAACAACTGCGACTGCCCTTGCGGCCCGGGCCGGCGGAACTGCTTCGTGTCGAGCTCCACCCGCTCGCGATTGAAGCCGATGCGGCGCGTTGCTTTCTCGAAGCGTTGCGAGATCAGCTGTGCCCACGGCCCGCTGCCCTTCATTCGCGTGGCGAAGTCGCTGTCGTAATCCTTGCCGCCACGCATATCGTGGATGCGCGCCATGATGCGTGCCGCGCGTTGCGGGTAGTGCAGCTCGAGCCATTGCCGGAACAGCGGGCTGACCTCCCAAGGCAGGCGGATGACGTGATAGAAGGCGCTGCGGGCGCCGGCGTCCCACGCGGCTTCGAGCACCTGCTCCATGTCGTCGGTGAGGAAGGGGATTTGCGGCGCGAGGCTCACGGCCGTGGGCACCCCGTGCTCCGACAGTGTCTTGAGGATGCGCAGCCGCCGATGCGGGGCCGCCGCGCGCGGTTCGAGCCGGCGCGTCACGTCCGCATCCAGCGTCGTGATCGTCACGCTCACGGCCGCCAGCTTTTTTTCCGCCATCGGTGCGATCAGGTCGAGGTCGCGCTCGACGCCGCTCGATTTGGTGACCAGGCCGAAGGGGTGGTTCGTCTCGTGCATCAATTCGATCACGGCGCGCGTGAGGCGCAACTCGCGCTCGATCGGCTGGTAGCAATCCGTCGCCGTGCCGATCGCGATCAGCCTGGGCTCGTAGCTGCGCCGCGCAAGCTCGTGACGCAGCAAGGGCGCGATGTTTCGCTTGGCAATGATCTTCGTTTCGAAATCGAGGCCCGGCGACATGTTGAGGTAGCTGTGCGTCGGGCGGGCGTAGCAGTTGTGGCTGATCACGCCTTCGGCGACAAAGTCTCCTGTCCCGGTTGTGATGTCAAAGAGGTCCCGTTCTCCTTCAAGTGGATCGATCGCGACCACGCCGAGATCGGCCCGCGACTTGACGGCTTGGCCAGCGATGTCACGCTTGCGCGCAATCGCAGGGTCGCACGACCTGAAGAAGCGAAGGTGCTCGCGCAGTCCACCGCGCACTCTCAAATACTGCATCGGCCTGTCACGGACTTGCGCGTGGTTTTCCACCACGACGTCGAACCCAAGTCTACCGAGAATGGAACGCGCGACACGAATGATCGCCTCGTCCGTATTCGCGATTCTGATGGTGCCGTCGTGGAACGAGCCCTCGGCATCGAAGACTCCAGCGAGGAACCCACGGGCCCAAGCCCCTTCATGCGTGTCCGGCCAGGCGATCAGGTCCTGAATCGACGCGATGGAGTCACGCGCACTGGTGCGGATCGCCTCCATGCATTTGCGCGTTGCGGTTTCCGCATTGAAAAGGAAGCGGTCGGTGTGGATTCCGAATCCATGCAGGAACAAAGCGGCGCGATCGAGCGCGGAGAAATCCGCCATCGCAAGCCTGAATTTGTGCTGGTCCCCGTTTGCGCGGCCAGCCCTCTCGTTTCGATAGCTCCGCAAGTGCCCGTCCCCGCGGATCACACCGCACAGGTAGCCTCGCCGGTAGTCAGCATCCTTCTCGAATCCTGCGGGCGACGCGATGGCGCCGAATCCCATCAGCGAATTGCCCAGGGTCAAATGGGGCCGCTGCAATCCTGCCGCAGCGCGAGTCACGAACTTCCAACCGCGTTCCGTGAGGAACCTGTGGTCACCGCTCGCCGTGATACGGGTGCCGTCAGCCAATTGAAGGCGGTAGGCCGGCTTTCTCGTCTTCCAATGCGCAAGCACCGAAGTGCGAACGTATCGCCTGTAGTGGCCTTCGCGCCGAGTGCCGATGATTTCGTCGCCGCGCTGAAGATCGCCCAGTGCCTTCGTACCGCCGTCCGCCATCAGGATATTGGTCTCGCCCGCCAGGCAGTAGATGCACCCGTGCTCGCAGCCGCGATACGGGTTGATCGAACGGTCGAAATGGACGTCGGGCGAATCGTTGCTGGTGATGATGCTGCGCGCGTCTTCCCAGATCACTTCCGTCTTCGGGATGTCGCGCTCTTCCACTTCGAGCTGCAAGGTGGACCAGCCGTCATCGAAATCGTGACGCTGGTCGCTCTCGAATCGGTGCGGCATGCGTGTGGCCGCGCCGCGTCCCTTGATCGCCCCGGGCGGGATGCGTACTTCGTCCATCGCCGAGACTGTACATGCATACAGCTAGGGCCGCAACCTCAGCGGCAGAGCTGCCTTGGCGCACACTCTGAGCCCATGGACACGCTGCTTCTCTCGCGGCTGCAATTCGCGGCCAACATCAGCTTCCACATCCTCTTTCCCACGATCAACATCGCGCTGTGCTGGTTCCTGTTGTACTTCCGCGTGCGGCGCAGCGGTGCGAAGGGCGAAGGCGCTGCGCGCGAATGGGAAGAGGCGTATTACCTGTGGACGAAGATATTCGCGATCACGTTCGCGCTCGGCGTCGTGACCGGGATCACCATGAGCTTCCAGTTCGGCACGAACTGGCCGCGCTTCATGGAACGCGCAGGCAACATCGCGGGCCCGCTTCTCGGCTATGAGGTGCTGACCGCGTTCTTCCTGGAAGCGACGTTCCTGGGCGTGATGCTGTTCGGCCGCAACCGCGTGTCGGAGCGCGTGCATCTCGTCGCAACGCTGATGGTCGCGATCGGAACGACAGTGTCCGCGTTCTGGATCCTCAGCCTGAACTCATGGATGCAGACGCCCACCGGCTACACGATCGTCGACGGCAAGTTTCATGCGCAGAGCTGGATGGCCGTGATCTTCAATCCGTCGTTTCCGTACCGGCTCGTGCACAAGCTGCTCGCGTCGACCTTGACGGCCTCGTTCCTCATCGCGGGCCTGTCTGCTTTCCAGGTGCTGCGGGGCACGGCGAACGGCGGGACCCGCCACGCGTTGCGTGCCGGCGTGATCGCGGCGGCATTCGTGATCCCGCTGCAGATGGCCGCGGGCGACCAGCACGGCCTGAACACGCTCGAACACCAGCCGGCGAAGATCGCGGCCATCGAAGGCCTGTGGCACACCGAAAAAAGCGCACCGCTCACGCTGTTCGGCTGGCCGAACGAAAAGGAACATCGCACCGACTACGCGATCCAGCTGCCGAAGATGGCGAGCCTCATCCTCGCGCACGACATGGACGCGCAGATCAAGGGGCTCGAAGAGTTCCCGAACGCGCATCCGCCGGTGTTGCCGGTGTTCTGGAGCTTTCGTGTGATGGTTGGCATGGCGATGCTGATGCTGGTCGTGTCGTGGTGGTGCGCATGGACCCTCTGGCGACGGCGCGGCGAACTTTCGCGTCTGCAGCTGCGCGTGCTGTCGGGGATGACGTTTGCGGGCTGGGTCGCGACACTCGCGGGATGGTGGGTGACGGAGATCGGCCGCCAACCCTTCCTCGTGTATGGCTTGCTCCGCACGGCGGACCTCGTGGGCGATCACGCGGCCGGCACGGTGTTGTCGACACTGTTGGCGTATCTCGCGCTCTACGCGTTCCTGCTCGTTTCGTACGTGCTCGTGCTGATGTACATGGCGGAGCATCCGGCGCGGCCCACGGGCAATTCGCCGGAGAGCGCAAAGGCTGCAACACCGATCGGGGGCCCGGCATGAATGCATCCGAACTGCTGCCACTCGTCTTCATGGCCGTGATGGGCCTCGCATTGCTCGCGTACGTGGTGCTCGATGGCTACGACCTGGGAGTCGGATTGCTGCTGCCATTTGCCAGCGACGAACAGAAGGACGTGATGGTGTCGAGCATCGGCCCGTTCTGGGATGCGAACGAGACCTGGCTCGTGCTCGGCATCGGCGTGCTGCTGATCGCCTTTCCCGTCGCACACGGCATCGTTC
>DATLBJ010000202.1:0-5943 GCA_035526975.1 Ramlibacter sp. | reverse complement strand
TCATCACGTGGTCGCCTTCGGCCTTCGTCGTGACGGGCGTGTTGTCGATCTCCTTCTGGCCGATGGACGTCGTGTGCACGTAGGTCTCGTGGGTGAGGTCCATCAGGTTGTCGACCATCAGGCGATAGTCGCACTGGATGTGGTAAAGCCCGCCGCCGTATGCCCAGTCCGCGCTTTCGGCCCATTCGAGATGATGGATCTTCGCGGTATCGGCCAGTGCCGGGTCGCCGGGCCACACCCAGATGAACCCGTACTTCTCGGCGACGGGATACGCGCGAATCTTCGGGAAGCCCTGGACGCGTTGCATCGGCATCGAGACGGTCTTGCCGTCGCAGCCCATCGCCAACCCGTGATAGCCGCATACCAGCGCGCCTTCGCACACGCTGCCGAGAGAAAGCGGTGCCCCGCGATGGGGGCAGAAGTCTTCGGTGGCGGCAACCTCGCCCGCGCGCGGACGCCAGAACACGATCTTCTCGTTGCAGATCATGCGGCCGAGCGGCTTTTCGTCGATCTCGTCCGGAGTCGCCGCGACGTACCAGGCGTTTTTCGGGAACATGGCCAAAGCATAGTCCCGCTGGTGCTTACGGCGGAGCTAAAACTGCTATCGAGATTGCGCATAACTGCTAGACGCAGCTCTACTTTGAGCCTTGTCCGCGCACAGTGACAATGCGCTTTGCCCGCGAACCCTGGAGACAACACCATGCACAAGAGAAACTTCATCCGCACGGTTGCAGCCGCAGCCGCACTTTGCGCCGGCGGCTTCGCATTCGCACAAGGCGCGCCGTTCAAGATCGGCCTGATCCTTCCGATGACCGGCCAGCAGGCCACGACCGGCCGCCAGATCGAAGCGGCGGCGAAACTGTGGATGGCGCAGAACGGCGACACCGTCGCGGGCCGCAAGGTGCAACTGATCGTCAAGGACGACACGAGCCTGCCCGACGTGACGCGCCGTGTCGCGCAAGAGCTGGTGGTGAACGAGAAGGTCGATGTGCTCGCGGGCATGGGCATCACGCCTTCCGCGCTGGCGGTGGGGCCCATCGCGACGCAATCGAAGACGCCGCTCGTGGTGATGGCCGCGGCGACGTCGAGCATCACCGAAGCCTCGCCGTACATCGTGCGCACGAGCTTCACGCTGCCGCAGGTGTCGGTGGCAATCGCCGACTGGGCACCCAAGAACGGCATCAAGAGCGTCGTGACACTGGTGACCGATTACGGCCCGGGCATCGACGCCGAAAAATATTTCTCGGAGCGCTTCCAGTTGAGCGGCGGCAAGGTGATGGACAAATTGCGCGTGCCGCTGCGCAACCCCGACTTCGCGCCATTCCTTCAGAAAGTGCGCGACCTGAAGCCCGATGCGCTGTTCGTGTTCGTGCCCTCCGGCGCGGGCGCCGCGGTGATGAAGCAGTTCGGCGAGCGCGGCATGGACAAGGCCGGCATCAAGATGATCGCCACCGGCGACGTCACGGATGACGACCAGCTCAATGACATGGGCGAAGTGGCGCTCGGCATCGTCACGTCGCATCACTACTCGGCGGCGCACCCGTCCGCGGCCAACAAGAAATTCGTCGCCGAGTTCGAAAAAGTCAACAAGGGCCTGCGCCCGAACTTCATGGGCGTCGGCGGCTACGACGGCATGCGCGTGATCTACGAAGCTTTGAAGAAAACCGGCGGCAAGGGTGGCGGCGACGCACTGCTCGCCGCGATGAAGGGCCAGATCTTCGAAAGCCCGCGCGGCCCGGTGTACATCGACGCGCAAACGCGCGACATCGTCCAGAACGTCTACCTGCGCAAGGTGGAAAAGAAGGACGGGCAGCTGTTCAACGTCGAATTCGATGTGATCAAGGACGTGAAGGACCCGGGCAAGTCCAAATAACCCTGTCATGCCGGACTTGATCCGGCATCCAGCGGCTTTCGCTCGAAAGGCGCTGGATTGCGGGTCGAGCCCGCAACGACAAGCTTTCATCCATGCTCACCATCCTGTTCGACGGCATCGCCTACGGCATGCTGCTGTTCATCCTCGCCGTCGGGCTGGCGGTGACGATGGGCTTGATGAATTTCATCAACCTCGCGCATGGCGCGTTCGCGATGGTGGGTGGCTACATCACCGTGCTGCTGATGCAGCGCGCGGACGTGCCGTTCATGCTTTGCTTGCCCGTCGCGTTTGCCGGCGCGGCCTTGCTCGGTGGGATTGCCGAGCGCACGCTGTACCGGCCCCTGTATCGCAAGCCGCACCTGGACCAGGTGCTGTTCTCGATCGGCCTCGTGCTCATGTCCGTCGCCGCGATCGACTACTTCGTCGGGTCCACCCAGCAGATCGTGCAATTGCCCACATGGCTGAAGGGCCGCACCGAGATCGGCAGAGACCCGTGGACCTTGGGCATGGGGCATTACCGCCTGTTCATCATCGTCGTGTGCGCGGCGCTTACGGTGTTGCTGCAGTGGATCCTCTCGCGCACGCGGTTTGGCAGCCGCCTGCGCGCCTCCGTCGACGACCAGCGTGTCGCGGCCGGACTGGGCATCAACGTCAATGCCGTTTTCCTTTCGACCTTCGCGTTCGGCTCGGGGCTCGCGGGGCTGGGAGGCGCGCTCGGGGCCGAAGTGCTCGGGCTGGACCCGACGTTCCCGCTCAAGTTCATGATCTATTTCCTGATCGTGGTGGCGGTCGGCGGCACGTCGTCGATCACCGGCCCGCTGCTGGCGGCGCTGCTGCTCGGCATCGCGGACGTTTCCGGCAAGTACTACATCCCGAAGATGGGCGCGTTCATCGTGTACACGTTGATGATCGTGATCCTGCTGTGGCGGCCGCAAGGCCTGTTCGTGCGGCAGGGCGGCAAAGGATGAACGAAGCGCAGTCGGCGCTGCTGCGCTCGAGCCGCCTCAAGCCCTGGGAGCCGGTGTTCTGGCTGCTCGCGTTCGTGGTGCCTGTTGCCTTGCCGAACGAGGCGCTGATCGTCAACGAGATCGCAATCGTCGCGCTGTTCGCCGTGTCGCTCGATCTCGTGCTCGGTTACTCGGGCATCGTGTCGCTCGGGCATGCCGCATTCTTCGGCCTGGGCGCGTACACCGCCGCGCTGTTCTGCAAGCACGTGAACCCCGATCCGCACCTCGGCCTGCTCGTCTCGATGGCGGCCGCCGCGGCGCTCGGGTTTGCCGCGAGCTTCACGGTGCTGCGCGGCTCGGACCTCACGCGCCTGATGGTGACGCTCGGCCTCGCGCTCATCCTGCTCGAGCTCGCGAACAAGCTCGATTGGCTGACCGGCGGCACCGACGGCATCCAGGGGCTGCAATTTTCTCCCGTGCTGGGCAAGTTCGAGTTCGACCTGCCGGGCCGCGTCGCGTCGTACTACTCGCTCACCGTGCTGCTGGTGCTGTTCCTCGTCGCACGCCGCATCGTGAATTCCCCGTTCGGGGCAACGCTCAAGGCAATCCGCGACAACCGGTTGCGTGCAATGGCCGTCGGCATCCCGGTGCATTCGCGTCTCGTCGCGGTCTACACGATCGCGGCTGCAATGGCCGGCGCGGCGGGCGCACTCTTCACGCAGACATCGGGATTCTCGTCGCTGGACGTGTTCGAATTCCACCGCTCGGCCGACCTGATGCTGATGCTGGTCGTCGGCGGCACGGGTTGGCTGTATGGCGGCGTGACGGGGGCGATCGTCTTCAAGCTGCTGCAGGACTTCCTGTCGTCGCAGACACCGCAGTACTGGACGTTCTGGCTCGGCCTGTTCCTGGTTGTCCTCGTGCTCGTGGGCCGAGACCGCTTGTTCAAGCCGTGGAGATGGTTCAAGCGATGAGCCCCGACGTCGTCCTGTCCACGCAAGGGCTCGTGAAGAAGTTCGGCGGCATCACGGCGACGAACGCCGTGACGCTGGACGTGCGGCGCGGTGCGCGGCATGCGCTCATCGGCCCGAACGGCGCAGGGAAGACCACGCTGGTGAACCTGCTCACCGGCGTGCTGCCGCCCACCTCGGGCCGCATCGTGCTCGAAGGCGAGGACATCACGAACCTCGCGCCGCACAAGCGCGTGCACCGGGGAATGGTGCGCACCTTCCAGATCAGCCAGCTGTTCGCGTCGATGACACCGCTGGAGACGCTGGCGTTGGTGGTTTCACAGCATCGCGGCCTCGGCGCGCAGCTCTGGAGCCCGCTCGGCAAGCGCGCGGAGATTGCGCAGCGCTGCGAGGAACTGCTGCAGCAATTCCACCTGGCCGAAGTGATGAACCAGCGCACCGAATATCTCGCGTACGGCAAGCGTCGATTGCTCGAGATCGCGATCGCCCTGGCGTGCGAGCCGCGCGTGCTGCTGCTCGATGAACCTGTGGCGGGCGTGCCCGCGGGCGAGCGGGAGGAGTTGCTGCAAACGGTCGGCGCGCTGCCGGCCGATGTGTCCGTGCTGCTGATCGAGCACGACATGGACCTGGTCTTCAGCTTTGCGGACCGCATGACCGTGCTGGTGAATGGCGGCGTGCTCACCGAAGGCAACCCGGAAGAGATCGCGCACAACGAGGAAGTCAAAGCCGTGTATCTCGGGCACGAGGCGTCGCATGGCTGACCTGCTGCGCGTAGAGGGTTTGAGCGCCGGGTACGGCGAGGCTGTCGTGCTGAACGACGTCTCTTTCTCGCTCGCTGAAGGACAGACGCTCGCGTTGCTCGGTCGCAATGGCACGGGCAAGACCACGTTGATCAACACGCTCGCGGGCGCCACGCGCCAGCACGCCGGCACGATCACGCTCTCGGAGGTCGCGCTCCACAAGCTGCCA
This sequence comes from Ramlibacter sp., assembly GCA_035526975.1. Lineage (GTDB taxonomy): Bacteria > Pseudomonadota > Gammaproteobacteria > Burkholderiales > Burkholderiaceae_C > Ramlibacter. The sequence continues at coordinate 1,183 of DATLBJ010000202.1, read as the reverse complement.
TCGCACCTTCGCGCGGCCGCGGGCATCGGTTGGGTTCCGCAGGAGCGCAACATCTTCAAGTCGCTCACGGTGGAAGAGAACCTTACCGCTGTCGCGCGCGCAGGCCGCTGGGACGTGAAGCGCGTGTATGAGATGTTCCCGCGACTGGCGGAGCGCAAAGGCAACCTGGGCACGCAGCTTTCGGGCGGCGAGCAGCAAATGCTCGCCGTCGGCCGCGCACTCGTCGTGAACCCCAGGCTGTTGCTGCTGGACGAGCCGCTCGAAGGGCTGGCCCCGATCATCGTCGCGGAGTTGCTGGGAGCGATCGAGCGGATCACGCGCGAAGAAGGCCTGGCCGCGATCGTCGTCGAGCAGCACCCCCAGGCCATCCTGCGCATCTCGCACCGGGCGATCGTCCTCGATCGCGGCACGGTGGTCCATGCGAGCGCGGCCGACGAGCTGCTGCATTCCCCCGAGACGCTCGACAAGCTGCTCGGTGTGGCACGATGAACGGATGTTGAATCGCAGGCAGGTGGCCGGCGGGCTCGCGGCATTCGCAAGCAGCACGGCCTTCGCGCAGGAGTGGCCCACGAAGGCCGTGCGCATCGTCGTGCCATTCGGTGCGGGTGGGATCGCCGATCTCACTGCGCGCGCGGTGGGCGACGCCCTGGCCACGCGCACCGGCAAGCCCGTCATCATTGACAACAAGCCCGGCGCGGGCGGCGTCGTTGCCGGTGAGGCAGTGGCGCATGCGGAGCCCGACGGCCACACGCTGCTGCTGATCAGCAACGGGACCGCTGTCAGCAGCGGATTGTTCAAGCACTTGCCATTCGACGCGCTGCGCGATTTCGCGCCCGTGTCGCTGATCGGCGTGTTCCAGCTGGGCGTGCTCGTTGCCGCGAACTCACCGTTCCAATCGCTCGACGGCCTGCTTGCCGCCGCGAAGTCGAAGCCCGGCAAATTGAACATCGCGACGATCAATGCGGGGAGTACGCAGAATCTGGCCGCCGAGCTGTTCAAGTCCACCGAGGGCATCGACGTGCAGGTCGTGCCCTTCAACGGCACGCCGGCCGTGATCACCGCGCTGCGGGGCGGGCAGGTGGATGCCGGCATCGAAATCCTCGGCCCCGTGAAGACGCAGGTAGCGTCGGGCGCGCTGAGCATGCTCGCCACGATGGAGAAGTACGGCGTTTCGTCATGGAAC
>DATLBJ010000201.1:0-16466 GCA_035526975.1 Ramlibacter sp. | reverse complement strand
ATCCGCCGTATTGCGCACCTCGACATGGACGCGTTCTTCGCGTCCGTGGAGCTTTTGCGCTATCCGCAGCTCAAGGGCCTGCCGGTGGTGATCGGCGGCGGCCGGCGCAAGGTCGACGAGCTGTTGCAGCAGGAATTCGCCGGCCGCACGCGCGACCAGATCCCCGCGGATGCGTTTCCGCTTCTCAAGGATTACGTCGGACGCGGCGTGATCACTACTGCGACCTATGCCGCGCGCCAGTTCGGCGTCGGTTCGGCGATGGGCATGATGAAAGCCGCGAAGCTGTGCCCCCAGGCGCTCGTGCTGCCGGTGGATTTCGACGAAGTGCGCAAGTATTCGCGGCTGTTCAAGTCGACGATCGCGGAGATCGCACCGGTGATCGAGGATCGCGGCGTCGACGAGGTGTACATCGACTTCACCGACGTCCCGGGCGGCCAGCGCGAAGGCGGCCGCGTGCTCGCCCGGCTGATCCAGCGCGCGATCTTCGAACGCTCCGGCCTCACGTGCTCCATCGGCATCGCGCCGAACAAGCTGATCGCGAAGATGGCGAGCGAATTCAACAAGCCCAACGGCATCACGGTGCTCTACGACGAGGACGTCCAGGCGAAGATCTGGCCGCTGGCGGTGCGCAAGATCAACGGCATCGGACCGAAGTCGGAAGTGAAGCTGCATAAATTGCACCTGCACACGATCGGCGACATCGCGGGTGCGGATCGTGAATGGCTGGTGGACAACTTCGGCCAGTCGTACGGCGCGTGGATGCACGACGCGGCATGGGGCCGCGACGACCGGCCGGTGGTGACCGAGAGCGAGCCCGTCTCCATGAGCCGCGAAACGACGTTCGACCGCGACCTGCATGCGGTGCGCGACCGGGCCGAACTCGGCGCAATCTTCACCGACCTGTGCATGCAGGTGGCGCAAGACCTGAAGCGCAAGGGCTACGTCGGCAAGACGATCGGCATCAAGCTGCGCTACGACGACTTCCGCACCGCCACGCGCGACCACACGATCGAACACTTCACCGACGACGGCGCGACCATCCGCAAGTTCGCGGGGCAATGTCTCAAGCGCGTGGACCTGACGCGCAAGCTGCGCCTGCTCGGCGTGCGCGTGGGCAAGCTGGCGAAGGCGGGCGGCGAAGTGACGTACGCAGTGCCGCAGGCGAGCCCGCAGCTGGCGGGCGAACCGCTCGCGCAGACGCTCGACCTGTTCTGATCAGGCCGTCGCGACGACGATCTCGTCCTGGTGATTGGCGATGTGCATGCAGTGCGCCAGCGCGTAGTCGGGCTTCGCCAGCGCGCCGTACGCGAAGTGGGGCGCGAACGGTCCGGTGTGCGATTCGAACCGGACGATCGCCTGGCGCAGCCGCACCGCAGCCGGCTTCCAGTCCGCGCCGGCGACCAGCAAAGGGGCGCCGGGGATCGGCTGGTCGAGACCGTGGCTCATCCGGCGCTTCATGCGGAAGACAGCGAACGCAGCGCGCCCTGCGGTTTTCTGGAACAGCGCGCTTTTCGGCTGCGGGTACCCATCCATGCTCATCTCGATGCTTTGCGCGAGGTGGTCGAGGACGGACGAAAGCGGCCACGCCCCGGTGGCGCGGACGGAAGGCGCCGCCTCGACGCTGTCGAGCCAACGGATGCATTCCGCCATGGTGCCGGGTGCCTGTGCCATGCCCGCATGTTAGCGAAGCTCCTGCGCGCAGGCGAGTCCTCAGTGCGCTGACCGTGGGCCCCGGTATTTGCCCGCATCGAGACTGAATCAGAACTGACATCCGCAAGCTCTGAGGCATCCCAGACTTGTGCGTCATGAGGCTCGAAGACCTGCACCGCATCAAGAAGTGGCACCTGGGACACCGCACCACCCACCCCGTGGAGGGCAGCATCTGGGACACGATGCTCACCTTGTGGGTGATGGGCTGGGTCGGGTGGGCGCCGGTCTACCTGTTCGACCTGCTGTGGGCCTTGCCCTTGTGTGTCTTCGCAATCGCCGCGCCGGGCCTGTACGTCGCATGGCGCCTGAAAGCCCACCGGCAGCGCAAGCTGCGCTGTGACTGGTCCTTTGCCGCGATCGCTGCGAACGACTGAGCGCTTTACTGTCGCGCGGTGCGCACGTTCTTCGGCGCTGCCACGGGATGGCTGCTGCGGAACGGGTTGATGTCCAGGCCGCCGCGCCGGGTATAGCGGGCAAAAACCGCGAGCTTCGCCGGCTTGCAACGGGCCCACACGTCCATGAAGATGCGCTCGACGCACTGCTCGTGGAATTCGTTGTGGTTGCGATAGCTCACGATGTACTGCAGCAGCGCTTCCTGGTCGATTTGCGGACCCGTGTAGGTCACCTGCACACTGCCCCAATCCGGCTGGCCCGTGACGAGGCAATTGCTTTTGAGCAGGTTCGACACGAGTGTCTCGCTGACGGGCTGGTCGCCCAAGGCGGCTTTGAGCAGGCCCGGTGCCGGTGTGTATTGCGTGCACTCGATGTCGAGACGGTCGATGCTCAAGCCGCCGAGTTCATGGATCGGCTCGGCGTCGAACGCGTCGGGCATCAGGAGCCGCACGCCCACGCTGGATGACGACGCCCCGCCACGCCAAACCGCTTCACTGACATCTCCCCGGATGCGGTCACGCACAGCGTCGGGCGAATCGAACGCGGTGTTGGTAAAGCTGTTCAGGTAGAGCTTGAAGGACTTGCTCTCGACGATGTTGGGCGTTTCGCACGGCACGGTGACGTGCGCGATTGCAACTTGCGGTTTGCCGCGCGGTGTGAGCCACGACAGCTCGTAGGCCGTCCACAAATCCGCGCCAGAGAAAGGCAACGATGCGCCAATGCCCATGTCCTTGCGCGCCGGCTCCCGCGAAATCGGGTAGAGCAGCGACGCGTCATAGTGGTCCGCGTACGACGCGGGCTTGCCGAGTTGCGATTGCCCGGGCGTGTTCATGCGGGCGCCCCTGCGGATTGCAGATGCGGCACGAGCGGCTCGAGCAGGCGCTCGACGACGCCCGGCGGAAGGTCGTGCCCCATGCCCGGGATGACGTGGAACCTGGAGCCGGTGATGCGCCGGGCCGTGTCGTGCCCGCAAGCGACGGGCACGAGAGGATCGTCCCGCCCGTGTATGACGAGTGTCGGGGCCTTGATGCGCGGCAGTTCGTCGGCACGCTTCGAATCCGCGCCGACGGCGACCAGTTGGCGCAACGCGCCTGGCGGGTGGAAGCTGCGCCGCGCACCGCGCTTGATGCGCGTGCGCAGCTCCTCGTCGTCCACGGGAAAGCCGGGGCTGCCGATCACATGGAACAGCCGCACGTAGTGCGCGACGATCGCCGCTTCGTCGCGCCCTTCGGGGCGGGACAGCAGTGCCTGCAGCACGTGCGGCTGCGGCCCGGGCAGGTATCGCGCGCCGCTGGAGCTCATGATGCTGGTGAGCGAAATCGTGCGCTGCGGCGCCGCCAGTGCGACGCGCTGCGCGATCATGCCGCCCATGCTCACGCCGAGGATGTGCGCGCGGGCGATCCGCAGCGCGTCCATCACGCCGAGCGTGTCCGCCGCCATGTCCGCAACCGTGTACGGCGCGCGCACGGACATGCCGAAGCGGTGTTTCACGCTTTCCCACATCACGTTGGGCACGCCCAGGTGGTCCAGCTTGTGCGACAGCCCGATGTCGCGGTTGTCGAAACGCACCACGCGAAAGCCCGCGTCGACGAGTGCATTGACGAACGCATCGGGCCACGCGACGAGCTGCATGCCCAGACCCATGATGAGCACGACGGCGGGACGATCCGGCGGGCCCGTGTCCTCGACCTCGATGGCGATGCCGTTGGCCTGGACTCTCACTCGAACTTGCGCTCGCGCAGCCACTTCGTGGCGATCCACTTCTCACCCGCCAGCACGGGCGCTCCACCGTGCAGGGACTTCGTGGTGGGATGCGGACGCTCGTAGCTGAAGAAAACCGCGTTGCCGCGCCGCGGCGCGACTTCCATGTGAACGTCGGGAAAGCACGTGCCCCCGCCCTTCTCCGGCTCGGCGAGATACATGATCACCGTCCCCACACGCTGGCCGCCGCGGCGCAGGATCGTCGGCGTGCCCGGCGCAGCAGGATCGAAGTAGTCGTAGTGCGGCTTGTATTCGGTGCCCGGCGTGTAGTGCAACACCTGCAGGCCTTCGCCGTTTTCCACCGGCCAGTTCAGGAGGCGGCCAATGCGCTCTTCGATGCGCGAGACCAGCTCGTTCTCGCCGCGCTGGAAGAACATGCCGTTGCTCGTGCGGTCGGCATTGACCTCTTCACCGCCGGTCTGCGTGGCCACGGTGAGCGAACGCGCCAGACGGGGCCGGGCGAGGTCCATCAGCTGGTCGCACTCCTCATCGGAGAGCAGTCCGCCGAACACGAGGATGCGCGGGTTGTACATCGACTGCAGCACGCATACCTTGCGGTCGCCCGCATCCAGGTAAAGCGGCGATTCGTCGACGGCCGCATCGGGCACGGGTACCGCGGGCGGCATCCCTTGCGCGACGGCCTCTTCTTCGAGATGGCCGCGCAGCGTGGACTCCATCGCCTCGATGGCGACGTCTTCCGCCCAGCCCGAAGCGAGCATCGACTTGAGCACCGATTCCGCGCTGTGCCCCGCCTGCGCCTGCTCGACGATCCAGCCCCGCAATTCGGGAGTGATCTGCTGTTTCTGTGCCGTGGTCATGCTTCGATTCTCCGCCGAACGGGGTTAATGCTTCCAGCCGCGGCTGCACAGCCATTGGGTCGTGGCGACGGCAGCGACGAGGGCCGCATAAGTGGCCATCTTGCCGTCCACCCCGAAATGCCAAAGGCCCGCGGCCAGGACGGCCACGCCCGCCGTGAAATTGATCGCGGCGTGCACCCACCAGCGCAACGGCTGGGGTGACAGGCGCACCCACCGGGCGCCGACGGCGACCGCCAGCCCCACGAACAGCGCGGGAGCGACGAAACCGAGCAGGTGGAGGGCAAACTGCGAAGGACCCATCGTGCGGGGGCTTGCGGCGGCGCAAGTGCTTGAACTCAGCGGATTTTATAATGTGGCGGATGGCAGTCTGGGCGTTGGGCATCAATCACACCACTGCGCCGCTGGACCTGCGCGGCCGGTTTGCGTATGCCATGGACCAGCTCGAGCCCACGCTCAGGTCCCTGCGCGAAACCTTCTCCCACAAACCCGAAGCCGCAATCCTTTCGACCTGCAACCGGACCGAGATCTACGGCGCCGGCGATCACGCGGACATCGCGCGCACTTTCGAGTGGCTCGCACACTCGGGCGGCGTACCGCTTTCGGTGCTGCGCTCGCATGCCTACACCTTGCAGGACGGCCAGGCCGCGCGTCACGCCTTCCGGGTTGCGAGCGGGCTGGACTCGATGGTGCTCGGCGAGGCGCAAATCCTGGGGCAGCTGAAGGATGCCGTGCGCGTTGCGGACCACGCCGGCGCCCTCGGCACCACGCTCAACCAATTGTTCCAGCGCTCGTTCGCCGTCGCGAAGGAAGTCCGCACGTCGACGGAGATCGGCGCGCATTCGATCAGCATGGCTGCCGCTGCGGTTCGCCTGGCCGGCCAGCTGTTCGAAGACCTCGGCCGCACGCGCGTGCTGTTCGTCGGTGCCGGCGAGATGATCGAGCTGGCCGCGACGCACTTCGCCGCGCGCAATCCCAAATCGATGGCAATTGCGAACCGCACACTCGAACGCGGCGAGAGGCTTGCCACCCGCTTCGGCGCTGAAGTGATGCGGCTGGCCGACCTGCCCGCTCGCCTGCACGAGTTCGACGCCGTGGTCAGCTGCACCGCCAGCACCTTGCCGATCATCGGCCTGGGCGCGGTGGAACGCGCGCTCAAGGCGCGCAAGCACCGCCCCATGTTCATGGTGGACCTGGCCGTGCCGCGCGACATCGAACCCGAAGTCAAGCAGCTCGAAGACGTTTACCTGTACACGGTGGACGACCTCGCAACCGTCGTGCAGGCCGGCCATGAAAACCGCAAGGCCGCCGTTGCGCAGGCCGAGGCAATCATCGATGCCGGCGTGCAAAGCTTCCTGCACTGGATGGACCAGCGTGGCAACGTACCGCTGATCCTCCAGCTCAATGCGCAGGCCGATGAGTGGCGCGCCGCCGAACTCGCGCGCGCCAAGCGCCAGATCGCACGCGGCGAGAACGTCGACGCCGTCCTCGAAGCGATGTCCAAGGGGTTGACGCAGAAGATGCTGCACGGCGCGATGGCCGAGCTGCACAGCGGCGACACGGCCGCGCGCGAACGCGCGATGACCGCGATCCAGCACTTCTTCCTGCGCAAGGAACGTTGAAGCCCTTCCTCCGCCAGCAACTCGAACGCTACCCGGTGCGACTGCAGGAGCTCGACTTCTTCCTGCAGCAGCCGGACATCGCGAACGACATGGAGCGCTACCGGGCGCTCACGCGCGAGCATGCCGAAGTGAGCGGTGTGGCGGGCGAGTTCGCGCATTTCCTGCAGCGCGAACGCGACCTCGCCGCCGCTCGCGAGATGGAGGGCGATCCGGAAATGGCGGACATGGCCCGCGAGGAGATCGCAAGCATCGAGGCCGAGCTGCCGCGGCTCGAGGACGACTTGCAGCGGCTGCTGATCCCCAAGGACCCGGACGATGTGCGCAACACTTTCCTGGAAATCCGCGCGGGCACCGGCGGCGACGAAGCCGCGCTGTTCGCGGGCGACCTCTTGCGCATGTACACGCGGTACGCAGAACGCCAGCGCTGGCGAGTCGAGGTGATCAGCGAGAGCTTCGGTGAAGTCGGCGGCTTCAAGGAAGCGGTGATCCGCGTCGTGGGCGACGGCTCGTACGGCAAGCTCAAGTTCGAATCGGGCGGACATCGCGTGCAGCGCGTGCCGGCGACGGAGACACAAGGGCGCATCCACACCAGTGCATGCACCGTGGCGGCATTGCCCGAACCCGATGAAGCGCAGGCCGTGCAGATCAACCCCGCCGACTTGCGTATCGACACCTTCCGCGCCTCGGGCGCGGGCGGGCAGCACATCAACAAGACGGACTCCGCCGTGCGCATCACCCACCTGCCCACAGGGATCGTCGCGGAGTGCCAGGACGACCGTTCGCAGCATCGGAACAAGGCCAAGGCATTGCAAGTGCTCGCCGCGCGCTTGCACGAGAAGGAGCGCAGCGAGCGCGCGGCGAAGGAAGCCGCGATGCGCAAGGGCTTGATCGGCAGCGGCGACCGCAGCGATCGCATCCGCACCTACAACTTCCCGCAAGGGCGCCTGACCGACCACCGCATCAACCTCACGCTCTACAAGCTGGACAAGATGATGGAAGGCGAGATCGACGAGGTGATCGAGGCGCTGCTGCTCGCGCGCAAGGCCGAACAGCTCGAGGAACTGGGCCTCGCATGAACGTGGCGCAGGCGCTGGCCGGTGGGGCGGCGCTCGGGCTCGACCGGCTCGATGCGCAGTTGCTGTTGCTCCACGTGCTCGGGCGCAGCCTGAACGACCGCGGTTGGCTGCTCGCGCACGACACGGACCTGCTCGAGGAAAACATCGAGATCGCGTACAGAGACCTGGCCGAACGCCGCGCAACGGGCTTTCCGCTCGCGTACATCGTGGGCCGCAAGGAGTTCCACGGGGTCGAGCTCGATGTCGACAGCCGTGTGCTCGTGCCGCGGCCGGATACGGAAACGCTGGTCGACTGGGCGCTGGAGCTGGTCGAGCCGCTGCCAACGCCGCGCGTGATCGACCTCGGGACCGGCAGCGGCGCGATCGCCCTTGCGATCAAGCACGCGCGGCCGCGCGCCACTGTGCACGCGAGCGACGCCAGCGGCGATGCTCTCGCGGTCGCGCGCGCGAATGCGCAGCGGCTGCGTCTCGACGTGCAGTTCGAACAGGCGTCGTGGCTCGACGGCATCGACGGCACCTGGGACCTGGTCGTTTCAAACCCGCCGTATGTCGCCGAGGGCGATCCACACCTGGCTGCGCTGCGGGACGAACCCATGCAGGCGCTGGTGTCGGGGCCGGACGGGCTCGACGCGATCCGGCAAATCGTGCGTGACGCTTCACCGCGGCTTGCCGAGGGCGGCTGGCTGCTGTTGGAGCACGGCCACGACCACGCGCCTGCCGTGCGCGCCCTGCTCGCACAGGCCGGGTTCGGGTACGTCGCCAGCCGCAGGGACCTTGCGGGAATCGAGCGCTGTACCGGCGCGCAGTGGCTGGAATCGGGATAATCGGGGCAATCCGGAGATTCACATGAGCGACGTCCAGCAACGCATCGACCAACTGGTCAAGAGCAACGACATCCTGCTGTTCATGAAGGGCAGCGCGAGCTTCCCGCAGTGCGGCTTCTCGGGCCGCGCGATCCAGATCCTCAAGGCTTGCGGCGTCGACCCGAAACAGGTCGCGACCGTGAACGTGCTCGAGGACGACGAGATCCGCCAGGCCATCAAGGACTACAGCAACTGGCCGACCATCCCGCAGCTGTATGTGCGCGGCGAGTTCGTCGGCGGCTCGGACATCATGATGGAGATGTACCAGTCGGGCGAGCTGCAGCAGGTTCTCGGAACCACTGCTTGACCGGCTAGCAGTCGCTGCGTGCGGCTGCCAAGCTGTAGGGTGGAACTGACACCACCTCGCGCGCTCAAGCGCATCCATTGCTCATGGCCCCGCCCTATGCTGGAATCCCGGCAAGGAGTGGCTCGATGGAAACAAGAAGTCTCGTTCCTCATCAATCGTCTTCCTTCAAACTGCCCATCGCGAACACGCGATGCGTCTTCCGCCCGCACGAGGTGGAACGCAAGCTGGCAAAACTCCCCAACCGCGACCACGAGAACCTGCGCTCCACGTACGAGCGCATGCTCGAGCGCGGGCCGGAGCGCTTCCAGGTCAAGCCGCACGGCATCCCCGAAATGCAGCACCTGTACGAAGAGCTGCCGAATTTCATCGACGCACTGGATGACGTGAGGCGTCACGTCGCGTTGTCGCAGGATTCGCGCGACGGCCTCGAGGTCACGCCGATGCTCCTGCTCGGCCCGCCCGGCATCGGCAAGACGCATTTCGCCCGCAAGCTCGCCGACCTGCTGGGCACGGGCATGTGCCTGGTTCCCATGAGTTCGATGACCGCCGGGTGGCTCCTTTCCGGGGCGTCGTCGCAATGGAAAGGCGCGAAGCCCGGGAAGGTATTCGACGCGCTGGTCGAAGGCCAGTACGCCAACCCCGTCATCGTCGTCGACGAAATCGACAAGGCATCGGCCGATGCGCAATACGACCCGCTTGGCGCGATGTATTCGCTGCTGGAGCACGACACCGCCGGCTCCTTCATGGACGAATACGCGGAGGTCGCGATCGACGCGAGCCAGGTGATCTGGATCATGACGGCGAACGACGAGCGCTCGATCCCGGAGCCCATCCTCAATCGCATGAACGTGTTCGAGATCGAAGCGCCGTCCTTCGAGATGGCGCGCACGATCGCACGCAATCTCTACCAGTCGATCCGGCGCGAGCACGGCTGGGGCGCGCGTTTCAACGATGAACCGCGTGACGACGTGCTCGATTTGCTCGCCGAGCTTGCGCCTCGCGACATGCGGCGGGCGCTCATGACCGGGTTCGGCAATGCGCGGCTCGAATCGCGCGACGAGATCGTCGTGGAAGACCTTCCCAAACCCGGCTCCGGCAAGGGCAAGCTGGGGTTCCTAAACTGAATCCTTCCAGTCCCACACCCGCTTCGCATTGAGCACGGCGCGCGGGTACTGGGGCTGCCCGCGGCTGCCGTTGTAGCGGCCAAGCGCCATGAAAAGGTCGCCGTTCTCGCGATCGAGCAGGTAGTAGCGCAGGATCACGCAGCCGAAGCGCAGGTTCGTCTGCATGTGGAACAGCACCGCGGGATCGGTGCGGGAGATGAGGCGCGTCCAGAACGGCATCACCTGCATGAAGCCGCGCGCGCCGGCGCGCGACACCGCGAACTTGTTGAAGTTGCTTTCGACCTGGATCAGCCCGAGCACCAGCGCGGGGTCGAGTGCCGCGCGCTTTGCTTCGTACCAGACGGTCTGCAGGAAATCCTTGCGCTGTTCCCAGTCGAGGCGCTTCGTCAGGCGCCGGTTGATCGCGCCGAGCCAGCGCAAGTACGCCAGCCGCGCTTCCATGTCCGCGAACACCGGCTGCGGCACGCGATGGAATTCGACGGGGTCGCCCGAGATTGCGGAGCGCAGGATGTTGAGCGCACTCTGCGCAATGGGCTCCTCGACCTGCGCGCCGGCGAAGGCGTCGAGCGCGGGCGCGAGCAAGCCCGCCGCGATGAGCGAACGCCGCGCGATCACGCCTGCAAACGGCCTTTCACGAAACTGAAAGCTTCGCTTGCCGCCACCTTTGTCGCAGCGGCATCGCGGCGATGCTGGTACTCCAGCTGGCCTTCCTTCAGGCCACGGTCGGAGATCACGATGCGATGCGGCACGCCAATCAGTTCCCAGTCCGCGAACATCACGCCCGGACGCTCGCCGCGATCGTCCAGCATCACATCGACACCGGCCGCTGCGAGTTCGTCGTGCAACTTTTCGGCGGCTGATTTCACATCCGCGCTGCGATCCATGCCGATGGGGCAGACCACCACCGTGAACGGCGCGATCGCGTCGGGCCAGATGATGCCGCGCTCGTCGTTGTTCTGTTCGATCGCTGCGGCTGGCAAGCGCGTGATGCCGATGCCATAGCAGCCCATCTGCATCGTCTGCGGCTTGCCGTCTTCACCGAGGTAGGTCGCATTCATCGGCGCGCTGTACTTCGTGCCGAGGAAGAAGATGTGGCCGACTTCAATGCCGCGCTCGATCGAGAGCGTTCCCTTGCCGTCGGGCGACGGATCGCCTTCGACGACATTGCGGATGTCGGCGACGAGCTCGGGCTCGGGCAGGTCGCGCCCCCAGTTCACACCGGTGATGTGGAAGCCCTCTTCGTTCGCGCCGCAAATCCAGTCGGCCATCGCGGCCACTTCCCGGTCGGCGACGATCTTCACGGGTTTCTCCAAGCCGATCGGACCGAGGTAGCCCGGCTTCGTGCCGAAGTGCTCGATGATCTCGGGCACGGTCGCAAACCGGAAGCCGTTCTTCAGTCCCGGCAACTTGCCCGCCTTGATCTCGTTGAGGTCGTGGTCGCCGCGCAGCAGGAGCAGCCACACCTGCGACTTCGCGACTTCGCCGCGTTCGTCCAGTTCGTCCGTCGCGAGCACGATGGACTTCACGGTTGTTTGCAGCGGCACGTGCAGCAGCGCCGCGACGTCCGCGCATGTGCTTTTGCCCGGCGTCGCCGTCTTCTTCATCTCTTCCTTCGCGCCCGGACGCGGACCCTTCGGCGCAAGCGCTTCTGCCTTTTCGATATTCGCCGCGTAGTCGCCCTCGCGCGAATAGATGATCGCGTCCTCGCCGGTCGCGGCGATCACCTGGAATTCCTCCGACAACTCGCCACCGATCGCGCCGCTGTCCGCCGCCACTGCGCGATAACGCAGACCGAAGCGATCGAAGATCGCGCGATAGGCCTTCGCCATCGCCTGGTAGCTTTGCTTCGCGCCGGCTTCGTCGCGATCGAAGCTGTAGGCGTCCTTCATGATGAATTCGCGGCTGCGCATCACGCCGAATCGCGGGCGGCGCTCATCGCGGAATTTCGTCTGGATGTGATACAGGTTCTTCGGCAATTGTTTGTAGCTGCGAAGCTCCTGCCGCGCGATGTCGGTGATGCACTCTTCGCTCGTGGGTTGCACGATGAAGTCGCGCTCATGGCGATCCTTGATCCGCAGGAGTTCAGGCCCGTAGGCCTGGAAGCGGCCGCTTTCCTGCCACAACTCCGCAGGCTGGATCACCGGCATCAGGCACTCGACAGCACCCGCACGGTTCATCTCCTCGCGCACGATCGCCTCGATCTTTCGCACCACGCGCAAGCCCATCGGCATCCATGTGTAGATTCCCGCGCCGAGCTTCTTGATCAAGCCCGCACGCATCATGAGCTTGTGGCTCGTCACTTCAGCGTCGGCGGGCGCTTCCTTCAGGGTGGAAATAAGGAACTGGGAGGCTTTCATCTTGTCGTGGGTTGCGGGGCTTTGCCGCACCTGCCGAGCCTATGGCGGCGCCGCGAGGCGGCGTGCATAATGAACTCAGTTTAAAAATTGGGGTTTGATTATGCTCGACCGGGACGGCTTCCGGCCCAACGTCGGCATCATCTTGCTCAACCAGAAGAACCAGGTGTTCTGGGGGAAGCGGATACGCACCCACTCCTGGCAGTTCCCGCAAGGGGGCATCGACCGCGGAGAAACGCCCGAGCAGGCGATGTTCCGCGAACTGCACGAGGAAGTCGGGCTCATGCCCGATCATGTGCGCATCATTGCACGCACCCGCGACTGGTTGCGCTACGAGGTGCCGGACCGGTACATCCGCCGCGATGCGCGCGGCCACTACAAGGGCCAGAAACAGATCTGGTACCTGCTCCAGTTGGTCGGCCACGACTGGGACCTGAACCTGCGCGCCACCAATCATCCCGAGTTCGACGCCTGGCGCTGGAACGAGTACTGGGTGCCGCTCGATGTCGTCGTGGAATTCAAGCGCGGCGTGTACGAGATGGCGTTGACGGAGCTCGCGCGTTACCTGCCGCGGCACGATCACCGCAATCGCTATTTGCGCAGCGGGATGCGTTCACGCGATCACGAAGGGCATCACGACCCCATGCACCACGCGTCCGATCCGCAGCAGCCTCCCGCGCCCGGCTTCGAGCTCCCCCCGGGCGCGACGTTCGATCCGGACCCGCAACACTCCATCGCACCGGGCGACGACAAACATGCGGCGTGAAGTAACGCTCGCAGCAGTCCTGCTGGCGGCATGCGGATCGTGGGCGCAAACCGCGCCCGACTTTCTTCCCGGCACGATGGGAAAGCCGAACCAGGACGTCCTGCCGGAGTGGAACGAGATGGAAGTGCCCCCGCCTCCGGCGCTGCGCACTTCGGATCTCGTGCAGGTTGAAGTGGGTGGCGGCGGTGAGCTGCGGTACGGCATCGATCCGCAGTCGCTGGCGGTCGGCAAGGACGGCGTCGTGCGCTACGTGCTTGTCGCATCGAGCCGCTCGGGCGCCGTCAATGCGTTGTACGAGGGGGTGCGCTGCGACCGCGGCGAGTACCGCGTCTATGCCCGCTCGTCGGGGCAGGGCTGGCGCGCGGTAGAAACCCAGTGGAAGTCGCTCTTCGAAGGTGTCGAGGGCCGGCATGTGCGCGCCGTAGCGAAAGCGGGCGTGTGCCGCGGGCACACCGCCAACGGCGATGCGCAGCAAATCCTTCGGGACTTGCGCACACCGCAGGACAGGAAATTCGGCGGGTCCAGCGCGTCGTGAACGCTAGCGCGTGATGACGAGGTTGGTCCGGTGGATCATCTCGGGCTCGGCGACGTAGCCCAATAGCCTTTCGATCTCGTTCGATGGCTTGCGGCACAGCAGGCGCGCTTCGGCGCTGGCGTAATTTGCGAGGCCGCGCGCGATTTCGTTGCCTTGCGCGTCGCGCACCGCGATGACGTCGCCGCGCGAGAAATCACCGTCGACGGCGGACATGCCGATCGGCAGCAGGCTCTTGCCCTCGCTGCGGACTTTGGCAACCGCTCCTTCATCGACGGTCACCGAGCCGCGCAACTGAAGCTGGTCCGCCATCCAGCGCTTGCGCGCCTGGCTCTTCTGCGTCGGCGCGACGAGCAAGGTGCCGATTGATTCACCGCGCGCGAGGCGGATCAGGCAGTCCTTTTCGCGGCCCCACGCAATCACGGTGGATGCGCCCGAGCCCGCCGCGCGTTTTGCGGCAAGCACCTTGGTGATCATGCCGCCCTTGCCGATCGTGGAACCCGCACCGCCCGCCATCGCTTCGAGAGCGGCGTCGCCCGCGCGGGCTTCGTGCATGAACTTCGCATCGGGATCCTTGCGCGGGTCGCTCGAGTACAGCCCCTTCTGGTCGGTGAGGATCACGAGGACATCGGCTTCGACGAGGTTTGCGACCAGCGCACCGAGCGTATCGTTGTCGCCGAACTTGATTTCGTCGTTGACCACCGTGTCGTTCTCGTTGATCACGGGAATGACGTTCAACTGCAGCAGCGTGAGCAGCGTCGAGCGCGCGTTGAGGTAACGCTCCCGGTCGGCAAGATCGGGGTGCGTGAGCAGCACTTGGGCGGAGCGCAAGCCCTGCTCGCGCAACTTCGTCTCGTACATCTGTGCAAGGCCCATTTGTCCCACGGCGGCGGCGGCCTGCAATTCATTGATCTCGTGCGGCCGTGTGGTCCAGCCGAGGCGCTTCATGCCCTCGGCGATGGCGCCACTCGACACCATGATCACTTCGCGGCCGTCGCGCGCCAGGACGGCGAGCTGCCGCGACCATTCGCCGATGGCGTTCTCGTCGAGGCCGCGTCCTTCGTTCGTCACCAGGCTCGAGCCGACCTTCACCACGATGCGCTTCGCATCGCGAAGGACGCGCGATGACGGGGACTCAGACATCCTGGAAGCGGCGATCGACTTCTTCGGGCGGTTGCTCGGATTTCTGGATGCCGCGCACGTGCTCGTAGATGGACTTGACCAGCGTGTCGGTGCCTTCGCGCGTCAAAGCGGAGATCTGGAACACCGGCCCCTTGTACTTGAAGCGCTTGACGAAGTCCTTCACGCGCTTCTCCCGTTCTTCGGCCGGCACCATGTCCACCTTGTTCAACACGAGCCAGCGCGGCTTGTCGTACAGCGCCTGGTCGTATTTCTTCAACTCCGCCACGATCGCCTTTGCCTGCGCGACCGGATCGACGTTGTCGTCGAAGGGCGCGAGGTCCACGAGGTGCAGGAGCAGCCGCGTGCGTTGCAGGTGGCGCAGGAACTGGTGGCCGAGGCCTGCACCTTCGGCCGCGCCTTCGATCAAGCCGGGCACGTCCGCGACGACGAAGCTTTGTTCCGGGCCGACCCGGACGACACCGAGGTTCGGATGCAACGTGGTGAACGGATAGTCGGCAATTTTCGGCCGCGCATTGGAGATCGCAGCGATCAGCGTGGACTTGCCGGCATTGGGCATTCCCAGCAGGCCGACGTCGGCGAGCACCTTCAATTCGAGCTTGAGCTGCTTCTTCTCGCCGGGCCATCCCGGAGTCTTCTGGCGCGGCGCGCGGTTGATCGAGCTCTTGAAGCGCATGTTGCCGAAGCCGCCGTCGCCGCCCTTGGCGATCATGATCATTTCGCCGGGCGCAAGCAGCTCGTACAGCACCTCGCCGGTTTCCGCGTCGGTGATGATCGTGCCCACCGGCATCTTGAGCACGATGTCGTCGGCCGCGGCGCCGAACATGTCCGAGCCCATGCCGTGCTCGCCGCGCTTGGCTTCGTGGCGGCGGGAAAAGCGATAGTCGACGAGCGTGTTGAGGTTCGGGTCCGCGACTGCGTACACGTGGCCACCGCGGCCGCCGTCGCCGCCGTTCGGCCCGCCGAACTCCTTGTACTTTTCGTGGCGGAACGAGACGCAGCCGTTCCCGCCGTCGCCCGCGGCGATGTCGATGAACGCTTCGTCCACGAATTTCATGATGCGTCGATTAAAACAAAAAGGCCCTGCATCAGGATGCAGGGCCCTTGATGCGAGGACCGGGTGGCTTACGCCGGAAGGACGCTCACGGTCTGCTTGTTCAGCTCGCCCTTGACCTGGAACTTGACGTGACCGTCGACCAGTGCGAACAGCGAGTGGTCGCGGCCGATGCCGACGTTGGTGCCGGGGTGGAACTTGGTGCCGCGCTGGCGAACGATGATCGAGCCCGCCGTAACGAGCTCGCCACCGAAAGCCTTCACGCCGAGCATCTTGGGCTGGGAATCCCGCCCGTTGCGCGTTGAGCCGCCGCCTTTTTTCTGTGCCATTGCTACTGCTCCTTAAACCGCGATGACGCCGATCTGCAGTTCCGTGAAGGACTGGCGATGACCCTGGCGTTTCTGGTAGTGCTTGCGACGGCGCATCTTGAAGATGCGGACCTTGTCGTGCTTGCCATGGGCGAGCACGGTTGCCTTCACGGTGGCACCGGATACCAGGGGAGCCCCGACCTTGTGGCTGTCGCCGTCCACGACGGCTAGCACCTGGTCGATCACGATTTCCTGGCCGATGTCCGCAGCAATCTGTTCTACTTTGATCTTTTCGCCGGAAGCAACGCGATACTGCTTGCCACCGGTTTTTATGACCGCGTACATGTTGACCTCGATTGGTGATTCGGCCCCGAAAGGGGCCTTCTCATCTCCACGGACGGATTTCCGCAGAGCCCGCGATCATAGCATAGTTGGCGACCGCTCACTTGGGAGGGCCTGCCCCGCCCCGAGCCGGGGCGCACCCCGTTCCTATAATCATTTCACCTTGACCGCTTCGTCCGCCAGCACCGCCAACGTTCTGTCCCTGATCGCCGGCGACATGGGCGGCGTCGACGCAGTCATCGCCGGCCGCCTGGACTCCGCCGTGCCGCTGGTCGGAGAGGTGTGCCGGTACATCATCG
>DATLBJ010000200.1:0-4195 GCA_035526975.1 Ramlibacter sp. | reverse complement strand
ACAGGCCGTACTGCGTGCGCTTCCCGGCGATGGCTTTCTTGAACGGATTGACCGGTGTCTTCATGATTTTGGCTTTCAGGTGAAGCGGAATTCGAATCGGCCGAGCGGCCCGTAATCGGCGTCGAAGGCATCGCCTTTCTTCGCCGCGATGGGGCGCGTGAAAGAGCCGGCCAGCACGATCTCACCGGCCTCCAGGCATTCGCGCCAGGGCGCGAGTTTCATCGCGAGCCACGCAACGCCGATGGCGGAGTGGCCCTGCACGCCGGCGGCAAGGCCCGTCTCTTCCACCGCGCCGTTCTGGCGCAGGATCGCGCCGCACCAGGGCAGGTCGATCTCGCGCGGATGAACTTTGCGCCCGCCGATCACGATGCCGGCGTTGGCCGCGTTGTCGCTGATGGTGTCCTGCACGCGGCGCATGGCTTTGGTGTGCCGGTCGAACTGCTCGATGCGCGCGTCGATGATTTCGATGGCGGGCGTGACGTAGTCTGTCGCGTCCAGCACCTGGTCGACGGAGATGGACGCGCCTTCAAGGCGACGCTTCAGGACGAAAGCAAGTTCCACTTCCACGCGAGGCGCGATGAAGCGGCCCGCGGGGATGTCGCCCGGCGCGAACAGCATGTCGTCGAGCAGCGTCCCGTAATCGGGCTCGTCGATCTGGCTGGCCTGCTGCATGGCACGTGACGTCAGGCCGATCTTGTGGCCGATGGACTTGCGGCCACCCGCGATCTTCATCGCCACCCATGCGCGCGAGACGGCATACCCGTCGTCGATCGTCATCGCGGGGAAGCGCTTCGAAAAATGCTCGACCTGCACGCGCGACTTCTCGCTCTCGTGCAGTTCGCGTGCGAGCGCCAGGACCTGTTCGTTCGAAAAACTCATGGGTTGAACAAGGGGTGCAGTGTGCTGTGCTTGGCGTCGTAGACCTGGCCCGGGCTCTCGTCGACTTGCACCGTGATGCCGATGAGATGGCCGGCGTCGAATACCGGCGCGAAATGTTTCTTCACGACCGCCAGCAGCGTGTCGCCCGCGTTCTGCTTCACCGCATCGCTGCGCCCCACGCCCATCCGCACGTTGACGTACACGAACGCGTAATCGCCCTTGCCATCGGCGACTGCGTAATGCGTTGCCGGATACGCGAGCACGCGCGTGCCGCCCGTGGGGAACACCTGCTTGCCCGCTTCATCGAGCACCGTGAGCATCGTGTCCGCCAGCGACCGGCACAGCGCTCCCATGTCGGTCATGCGATCGACGTTGGGCGTGTAGAGGATCACGCAGTGAGGCATAAATGGGGTCAGATTCCAATTACAAAGGGGGGCATGAATTGGGGTCAGATTCCAATTACAAACGGGTCGCGACCGACGTATAGCCCTCGGCCGACGACGCAACGGCTTTGGGGATGGCCTTCCCCTCCTGCGGCGTGACCGGAAAGACGGCATTGATCTGCCCGGTGCCCGACGCGCCGAAATACGGCGTGATCACTTCGGCCTTGCCGTCGTACGCGGTCCAGCCGAGCGCGCCGAGCAGCATCGCCGTGTCGTGCATGAAGCCTTCGCCATGGCCCTTCGCCGCGTATTCGGGCAGCATCGAGCAGAAGGCGTTCCACTCGCCGGCTTGCCACATCCGAACGACCTCGCGATCGAGTTGCTCGAGGAACGGGCTCCAGATTTTGAACGCGAACTCCGGCGCGAGCCCGTTCTGCGCGAAGCGGTGGGACAGCGACCCGCTTGCGAACACGGCGACAGTGCCGTCGTACTCGTCCTCGATCGCGCGGCGCACGGCCCAGCCGAAACGCGCCGAGTCGTTGAGGTAGTGCGCCATGCACATCGCCGCGACCGACACGACCTTGAAGTGCCGTTCGGTGTTCATGTAGCGCATCGGCACCAGCGTGCCGTACTCCGGATGCAGCGTCGTCGCGTCGTGCGCGAGCGACTCGACACCCGCCTCATTGGCCACCCGCGCGATCAATTTTCCCAGCTGCGGGTTGCCCGCAAACTCGAAACCCATGTTCGCGATGAAGTGCGGCAGCTCGTTCGACGTGTACGTGCCCTTGAAATTCGGTGCGCAGTTGATGTGGTAGTTGGCATTGACCAGCCACTGCGAGTCGAACACCACGATGGTGTCGACACCCAGTTCGCGGCAGCGCCGGCCGATCTCGACATGCCCGTCGATCGCGTCCTGTCGCGTGCCCTTGCGCGGACCGTCCAGTTCCGACAGGTACATCGAGGGAACGTGCGTGATCTTCGCGGCGAGCGCCAGCTTCCCCATCACGAATCTCCCAGTTCGACGGCGTTCTGCGCCGACGTGTTGACGCGCAGGGAGAACACGTCCGGCCGCGCGTAGTGCCCCACCGCATCGAAATCCATCTGCGCCTGCGGGATCAGCGACAGGTCGAGTTCGGCCGTGAGCAGCGCGTCCTCGCCATACACCGGCGCCGCGAGCACCTTGCCCAGCGGATCGTAGATCGCACTGCCGCCGCGCATCAACAGCGTCTCCGGCGCTTCGGGCAAGCGGTTCTGCATCCTGTCGGCCGGAAATTGCGAACGCCGCAGATGCTGGCACGCCGACAGCACGAAGCAGCGGCCTTCCATCGCGATGTGCTGCATCGTCGACTGCCAGGTGTCGCGGTCATCGGCCGTCGGTGCGCAATAGATCGCCACGCGCTGCTGGTACATCGCCATGCGCAGCATCGGCATGTAGTTCTCCCAGCAGATCACCGCGCCCATCTTGCCCCAGGGCGTGTCCACGGCCTTCAGGGTCGAGCCGTCCCCGAAGCCCCATACCAGGCGCTCGAGCGCCGTGGGCATCAACTTGCGATGCTTGCCGATCACGCGGCCGTCCGGCCCGAGGTACACCGCCGTGCAATAGAGCGTGCCGCCGTCGCGCTCGATCACACCGGCGACGCAATACATCTGGTGCTGCGCGCAGGCCTTGCCGATCTGGGCCAGCTCGGGGCCATCGACGGCAACGGCCGCGTCGTAGTACTGCTTGAATTCCGCGCGGCCCTGCGGCGTGCGTGCACCGAGGTAAATGTGGAAGTCGGCGCCCTTCGGATAGCCGCCGATGAACGCTTCCGGCAAGACCAGCAGCTGCGCGCCGTGTTTCGCCGCCTGCGCGATCAGCGTGAGCGCGCGATCGATGGTCGCCGGCGTGTCCAGGAGGACGGAGGATGTTTGCGCGACGGCAGCAGTGAGCTTCATGTCATGCCCCCCAGTGCGGAATGTGGTGCGAGCCCAGGGACACGGCGATGTTCTTCGGCTCCAGGAACACTTCATGACTCCAGGTGCCGCCTTCGCGCCCGACGCCGGACGCCTTCGTGCCGCCGAAAGGCTGGCGCAGGTCACGCACGTTCTGGCTGTTCACGAAGCACATGCCCGCCTCGACCTGCGCCGAGACGCGCAGCGCGCGGCCCACGTTCTCGGTGAATACGTAGCTCGACAAACCGTACTGGATGTCGTTGGCGATGCGCACTGCATCCGCTTCGTCCTTGAACGGGATCAGGCACGCCACCGGCCCGAAAATCTCGTCCTGCGCGATGTTCATCGAGTTGTCGACGTCGGCGAATACCGTGGGCACGACGTAGTTGCCCTTCTTCACGCGATCGGGCAGCAGCGGCACGTCCAGGCCGCCGCACAGAAGCGTTGCGCCTTCCTTCGTGCCTTGCTCGATGTAGCCGCGCACCTTTGCCAGATGGCCTTGCGAAATCATCGGGCCCATGATCGTGTTCTCGTCGAGCGGGTCGCCCACCGCGATCTTCTGCGCGCGCGCCTTGAACTGCTGCGCGAAGTCCGCATAGATCGACTGCTGCACCAGGATGCGCGAGCCGGCCGTGCAGCGCTCGCCGTTGTTGGAGAAGATCATGAATACGGCGGCATCGAGCGCACGCTCGAGGTTGGCGTCGTCGAAGATCACGAACGGGCTCTTGCCGCCGAGCTCCATCGAGAATTTCTTCAGGCCGGCGGCCTTGACGATGCGGTTGCCGGTGGCCGTCGACCCGGTGAACGAGATCGCGCGCACGTCGCGGTGGGCGACCAGCGCCTCGCCCGCCTCGCCGCCGTAGCCGTGCACGACGTTCAGCACGCCGGCCGGGATGCCGGCTTCCAGCGCCAGTTCGCCGAGGCGCGCCGCGGTCAGCGGCGACAGCTCGCTCATCTTCAGCACGGCGGTGTTGCCGAAGGCGAGCGCCGGCGCGACCTTC
>DATLBJ010000199.1:0-4833 GCA_035526975.1 Ramlibacter sp. | reverse complement strand
GGCGATCTGCTTGTTCAGCCGGCCGGCGACGATGCGTTCGAGCACCTGGGCCTCGCGCGACGTGAGCTTCGACAGCAGCGGGTCGCGGCTCGCGGCGCTCTGGTATTCGGCGAAGGCGCCCTTGGCGTGTTCGAGCATGCGCTCGACCAGCGAGACAAGCTCTTCTTCCTTGAAAGGCTTCTGGATGAAATCCATCGCGCCTTTCTTCATCGTGTTCACCGCCATCGGAACGTCGCCATGGCCCGTGATGAAGACCACGGGCAGCGGCGACTTGCGCTCGAGCAGGCGATCCTGCAGCTCGAGGCCCGTCATGCCGCTCATGCGCACGTCGACGATCAGGCACGCGACTTCGCGCGGGTCATAGCGCGAAAGGAAGGATTCGGCGGAATCGAAGCAGCGGACGCGGTAGTCCTTGCCTTCGAGCAGCCATTGCAACGAGTCCCGGACGGCCTCGTCGTCGTCCACCACGTAGACCGTTCCCTTTTTCGGGATCAGGCTCATACAGTCACCCCAGAGTCCTTCTTCGCTACTGAATTGCTAGCACCGGAGACAGGGATCCAGAAGGAGAAACGGCATCCGGCGACTTCATTGCCATTGTAGATGTTCTCCGCCTGCATTCTTCCCTGGTGCGACTCGACGATCGTGCGGCACAAGTTCAGGCCGATGCCCATGCCCTCGGCCTTCGTCGAGAAGAACGCTTCGTACAGGCGATCCATGACCTCGGGCGCGAGGCCCTGGCCCGAATCGGCCACGCTGAAATCGACGACGTCCTGGCCCTCGAACACCTTGGGCACGACGCGCAGCTCGACGCTGCGGCGCGAAACCGGCCGCCGCGCATTGTCGATCGACTCGGCCGCGTTCTTCATCAGGTTCACGAGCACCTGCTCGATCAGGATCGGGTCGACCATCAACTGCGGCAGTCGCGCGGCGACGTAGTGCGACAGGCGCACGTTGCGCCGGCGCAATTCGATCTCGGCAAGCTCCACCGCCTCGTTGACCATCTGGCCGACGTCGGAGGGCGTGCGGTTCGGCTCGCTGCGTTTCACGAAGGAGCGGATGCGCTGGATGATCTGGCCCGCGCGCTGCGCTTGTCGCGCCGTCTTCTCGAGCGCGGCCAGCAAGTCGTCTTCGTTGATGTGGCCGCTTCGGATGCGCGAGACCAGGCCGTGGCAATAGTTGTTGATCGCCGTCAGCGGCTGGTTCAGTTCATGTGCGACCGATGAAGCCATCTCGCCCATCGTGACGAGCCGGCTCGCAGCTTGCGCGCGTTCGGCTTGCGCCGACGATTGTTCTTCGGCGACGCGG
Source organism: Ramlibacter sp. (assembly GCA_035526975.1). Classification (GTDB taxonomy): domain Bacteria; phylum Pseudomonadota; class Gammaproteobacteria; order Burkholderiales; family Burkholderiaceae_C; genus Ramlibacter. The sequence goes on along the minus strand of DATLBJ010000199.1, from coordinate 3,528 downwards.
CGCGGCGTGATGTCGGTGGCGATCACCATCTGCGCGAGGCGGCCGTCCACCCAGTTCAGGTAGCGCGAGCGCACTTCGAGCCACTTGCCCAGTTCGGGAACGAAGATTTCCGCGTTCTCCGATTTCGCCGTGGTGAGTGCACCGGTCGGCATGCCGACGAACGAATCGACCGCGTCCTGCGATTCGCCGTTGTGCGGCGACTCGGGCACGCCGGCCTGCGCCACCATCTGCAAATGGCCTTCGGTGTGCGCGCCGAACCACTGGCGGTACATCTTGTTGGCGAACAGCAGTTCCTCGCTGCCCAGGGGCGCGACCGACACCGACGCGTCGAGCGCCTCGAGCACCGTCGTGAAGCGCTCGTACGAAGCGGAGAGCTCTTCGCGGATGCGGTTCGGCTCGGTGATGTCGGTCATCGACGTCATCCAGCCCGTCTGCTGCCCCTTCGCATCGACCAGCGGCGAGACATACAGGCGCGCATCGAAGTGCGGTCCGTCCTTGCGCTTCACGCGCACCTGGATGCCACCGGGGCCCGCACGGCCATGGATCTCGTCGTCGAGACGCGCCGCCAGCATCTCGCGGTCTTCCTCGGGCCAGTAGGGGAAGGGCGGCGTGCGACCCACGAGGTCGCCCTCGCTCCAGCCCGTCATCTGGCAGAACGCGGCGTTGACGTATGTGATGCGGCCTTGCAGGTCGAGCGCGCGCATGCCCGTGAGCATGGAGTTCTCCATCGCGCGGCGGAAGTTGGTTTCGGCGATCAATGCCTGTTGCGCGCGGATCCGGCGGCGCGTGTGACGCCAGTTCGCGATGAGCATCCACGCGGTCATTGCGGACAGCACGCCGACGAGCCAGAACAGGCCGCTGCCGATCACGCCGAGCGACGTGCGGTAGGCCTGCGCGCGGATGATGAGGCCGTTGCCTACCGGCGAGACGGGCACTTCGTATTCGATGTTCTGGATCGTCCACGGCAACCACTGCGTGGCGGGCGTGCGCGGCGGCACGGACGTGCCCGCGAGCATGCGCCCCTTGCCATCGAGCAGCGCCACGGCGTATTTCGCAGACACCTCCACAGGCGCGCCGTAACGCAGCAGGCCGTCGATCGAGTACTCGCCGAGGATCACGCCGGTGAAGCGTGTCTTGCCCGCGAGCGGGATGTGAAGTTGCAGGAAGCCGTTGCTCTCGGGCCCCGCGACGGGTTGCGAATAAACAGGTTGCTGCAGGTCGCGCGCAAGGCTGTAGATGCTCTCGGTCTCGCCGGGCCGCAGGTAGTCGCCTGCCACGCGCAACTGCGGCGTGGGCACGCTCGGTGCTGCATAGCTGGCGATGATCTTGCGGCGCTCGTCGATCCACGACAGCACCTGCAGCTCCGGGTACTGCACCACCATCGATTCCGCGCGGCCCATGAACTCTTCGGGGTCGACTTCCTTGTTGGAGATGTCGCGCGCGAGGCGCATGAGCTGTTCCTGCCGCTCGAGAAGGCGCAGGCGCACGCGCTGCTGGGAGTATTCGACGTCGCGCTTGACGGCTTCCTGTTCTCGGTCGAGCTCCTCGAGGCGCAGGTACCAGAAGGCGACCATGATCGCCGCGGCAAAGAGCACCACCGCAGCGACGGGTGCAAGCATCGCGAACCGGTCCTGCCGCACCGGCGTCTGGCGCCGCCACCAGCTGCGCCACAAATTGGGCGCCGCCGCTTCCTGCGGCTCGGTGACGGTAACGGGGTCTTGCATTGAACTTCGGAGTGTAGGCGTTGGCCCTTCGTTCCCCTCGTTGGGGGGCATGATCCGTTTCACTGCGGCCACATACGTATAAACCACATTATGAAATAGCATCGCAGCATTTGAAATGTGGAATATTTCGTGCGACACTCGCGCCGTACCAGATCGAGAACCGACAAGGAGACAAGGAACCATGTCCGCCCAGCCCGAAAACGTGTTCGGTCCCGCCGCGAACGACGGGGACACACAGGAGACGCGAGAGTGGCTCGATGCACTCGCCGCAGTCATCGAAACCGAGGGCCGCGAGCGGGGTCACTTCCTGATCGAACAGCTGCTGGAGGAAGCCCGGCAGCACGGCATCGACATGCCCTTCTCCGCGACGACGGGGTACGTCAACACCATCGAGCCGCAAGACGAAGAGCGTTGTCCCGGCAACCTGGAAATCGAAGAGCGCCTGCGCGCCTTCATGCGATGGAACGCCATGGCGATGGTGGTCAAGGCCAATCGCGTCCATCCGGAAGACGGCGGTGACCTTGGCGGCCACATCAGCTCGTTCGCCTCGCTCGCGACGATGCTCGGCACGGGCTTCAATCATTTCTGGCACGCCGAGAGCGAAGGCCATGGCGGCGACTGCATCTATTTCCAGGGGCACAGCGCCCCGGGGATCTACTCGCGCGCATTTCTCGAGGGGCGCCTCACCGAAGAACAGCTGCTCAACTTCCGCCAGGAAGTCGACGGCAAAGGTTTGTCGAGCTATCCGCACCCGAAGCTCATGCCGGAGTTCTGGCAATTCCCGACGGTGTCGATGGGCCTCGGCCCGCTGATGGCGATCTACCAGGCACGCTTCCTGAAGTACCTGCATGCCCGCGGCATCGCGAATACGGAGAACCGCAAGGTGTGGGTCTTCTGCGGCGACGGCGAGATGGACGAAGTCGAATCGCTCGGCGCCATCGGCGTGGCAGCGCGCGAGGAGCTCGACAACCTGATCTTCGTCATCAACTGCAACCTGCAGCGCCTCGACGGCCCGGTGCGCGGCAACAGCAAGATCATCCAGGAGCTCGAAGGCGAGTTCCGCGGCGCCGGCTGGAACGTGATCAAGCTCGTCTGGGGCAGCTACTGGGACCCGCTGCTGGCCCGCGACAAGGAAGGCATCCTGCGCAAGGTGATGATGGACGTCGTCGACGGCGACTACCAGGCGATGAAGGCCAACGACGGCGCTTTCGTGCGCAAGCATTTCTTCGGCCGCCATCCGAAGCTGCTGGAGATGGTCGCGAAGATGAGCGACGAGGATATCTGGCGCCTGCAACGCGGCGGCCACGATCCGCAGAAGGTCTACGCGGCGTACCACAAGGCCGTGAACACCAAGGGCCAGCCGAGCGTCCTCCTGATCAAGACCGTCAAGGGCTTCGGCATGGGCAAGGCCGGCGAGGGCCGCAACATCGCCCACCAGGCCAAGAAGCTGGGCGACGACGACATCAAGATCTTCCGCGACCGCTTCAACATCCCGATCCCTGACGAGAAGCTCGCGGACATCCCGTTCTACAAGCCCGAAGAACATACGCCGGAGATGCAGTACCTGCAGGCGCGCCGCAAGGCGCTGGGCGGCTACCTGCCCAAGCGGCGCGTGCGCGCCGACGAGCAGCTGAAGGTGCCCGAGCTCGAAGCCTTCAAGGCGGTGACGGACCCGACGACCGAGGGCCGCGAGATAAGCACCACGCAGGCCTACGTGCGCGTGCTCACCACGCTGCTGCGCGACAAGGAACTCGGTCCGCGCGTCGTGCCCATCCTCGTTGACGAGGCACGCACCTTCGGCATG